>JAGQHR010000105.1 GCA_020431745.1 Candidatus Eiseniibacteriota bacterium | reverse complement strand
TGGCCCATGTCGTTGACATTGAACTTGCCGGTGGAGTGGGGGCTTCCGCTGAGAATCGCCCACCCCTCGTAGTGTCCGTCGACGGCTTCGTCGAGCGGTGCGAGGTTGTCGAAAGACAGAACCAGGTTGTTGGGACCGGATTGGGCCTGGGCCGCTCCGATGGAACAGATCGTCGCGAAGACCGCCGCAGCGAACGCACCCGACATGCGGGCCTTCGTCAGCGCGAGCTTCTTTGGCAAGTGCACTCTCGCTCCTCCTTTCAATTCTTCCGTCGGACCCGCGGAGGCGGGCACGACGAATCGGGGTCCCGATCGGGACCGACTGCCACAAGGTGTAGTTCGTGGAATGGACTACGCCGCTCTGGGCCCCTCAGTGGAGGGCAAGGCGAGGAAGCACCGATCCTGTCGTCCTCGACGGGGCCGCTACACGGGGGAACCGGACGGCAGCCGTCGTGTGACGGATTCTTTCGTTCGATCTCGGCTCGCGTGAGCGAGCGAAGGGACGGCGGTCGCTCCCAGTGATCGACGGCTTCGTGCACGGGGAGCGGAGTCCGATGAGTCAGCTCGGCGAGCTCTCGGACGGTCACCGCGGCGCACGAAGGGTCCTGGTTCCGGTTGAGCGGCGGATAGCTACACTCGTCCTGCGAACAACATCAAGCTTTCGGGCCAGACTCTCGACGAAGATGTAAAATCTAGTCCCGCTCCGGGAGTGATCGGCGCGCTATGCCGCGCGCTATACTGAGTGCACTGCTGCGCGCGACACAAGCGCGACACAAGCGCGATGCCAGTGAGACACACGCGAGAGCCTCTCCGCTCGCCGCAATGTTCGCCGCCATCGAACGACGCCTGACGCACGGCGGGAGGCCGCGTGGTCGTTCGGGAGCCGGCGTCGATCCTGTGCGGAAGGAGGTTCCGGTTCCATGTCCGCCACAACCCACGCGGCTCGACGCATCGTCACGGGCGGCATCCTCAGCTGCCTGGGCGCTCTCATCCTCTCGCACGGGGCAGCCGCAGATTCGCCCCGCTCGTCCCGATTCGAACGAGTGGTCGATGATGCGGTGTACATCTTCACGGGAATCGTGATTGCGGAAGACGGAGGCGGGCCCAAGCTGTCGCCAATGGTGACCAGCGTCCCACCCTGGCAACGGGCCATGCGGGCTCGGATGGGACTCGAGATGCCTCCGGCCGTCAGGATCGATACCGTCTACATCGACATAGGTCCGCGTCCCTACATCGAAACACTGGTGCCCACCGCCTGGTGGAAAGGCGTCGCCGCGGAGACCCTGACGGTCGTAAGCCGGGTTCCGATGGGTCTCGGAAGCGAATGGCTGGTTTTCACCGGCCACAGAGCGACGTTCTCCGAACCCTGGAGGTACCCGAGCGTCTGGTTTCCTTCGGGTCCGGTCTCGAGGGCGGCAGGGTGCCTCTATCGGCTGCCGACACCGGAATGGCAGGATCCCCGGGCGGCCCACTGGCCGGTCGACGTGGAGCGGCTGATGGGAGACGCGCAGGACGAGGACCTCGCGGTGGCGATGCCCGCGGCCAGGCAGCTCGCCGATCTCTGTGATCATCAGGATGAGGTGATGCCGCTTCTCGCCGGCCTCCTCACGCGAGCGACCACCGACTCCGCTGCCGACGCCGTCGTGGACATGTTGCAGTCGATCCCTTCCCTCTACGTGGAAGCACTCGCTCCGGCGCTACAGCATCCGAACGCGGTCGTGCGGCGGGCGGCGATTCGGGGCATCGCATACACGGTCTGGGAAGACCTCGTTCCTGCAGTCGGTCTGCTCAGCACCAAGTTGGTTGACCCCGATCCCGAGGTGCGTAGCGGGGCGGCAACGGTCCTGGGCTATCTCGAGCTGGAGGCGGCGCCTGCCTACTCGGCCCTGATCTCGGCGTGCGCGGACTCGGTTCCGAAGGTTCGCGAGACCAGCGCGCTGGCCGTCGGATCGATCGGGCCCAAGGACGGCCGAGCCGTCACCACGCTCATGGCCCTGCTGAACGACCCCTCACCAGAGGTCCGTGCGGCGGCGGCCCGGGCGTTGGGCCATCTGGGAGTCGACAACGCCGCCGTTCGAGACGCGCTGGAAGTCGCGTCCTCCGATCAATCGCCGCACGTGCGGGAGTGCGCGCGCAGGGGGATCACCGATCTGAACCGGGCCTGGCGAGCGCACCACACCTTCAACGAGAAATACCCGCGCAGCCGAGCACCCTGCGCGAACTTCTAGCGGAGCACTGCCTCGGGCCGGAAGCACGGGTAGCATCTTCGAACTATGCCGTCACGAGGACGAAGGGCCCGAACTCTGCGTCCGCCCACGGAAAGACGGCACCAGGATCGCGCACGAAGGCTGCTTGCCGGTCGAGAGGGGCGGTAGGGGGTGCGATCTGTCCGTGAAGAAGCCGGGGCCACCGAAAGAAGGCGGCCCCGGACAAAGGGAACTAGCGGTACTCGTTCTTGATCCTGCCCCAGCTCGAATCCAGCACCGGCACCGGGCCCGGATTCAGGCAGCAGGTCACCATGTTCTCGAACGCGGCGTCCGAGTACGGGCAGAGCGCACCGCTGGACGGATGCGCGAGCTCGACCAGGACGTGGCCGCTGCCGTAGTCGGCGTCGAAAAGGCCGGGAGAATTGGTGGATGCGCCGCGATCGACGACGGTCCACTCCGGTCCCATGCTGAGGACGGTGTCCCCGGGGAAAGGCAGCTCGCTTCCCGACACACCCTCGGCCATGCAGTGCTGCGGATCGTCCACGTAGGGAGGACAGTCCGCCGTGTCATAGAACGCGTTCAGGGTCAGCTCGTAGGGTACCCAGGGAATCGCGGAATCCCCGTTCGGCATGTTGAAGGGGTTCGGCTGCCCGACGTAGAGGCAGCCGCCGCCAGCGATGAAATCGTGATAGTCGGCGGCAAGCCCGGAGAGAGTTCCGTTGCAGCATCCGGAGCCGTGCGACGTCGGCAGGATGACCAGATCGTACTGGCTGAGCACGCTGAAGTTCGAGCTCACGGGAATGAGCGAGGCGGTGTAGCCGATGCCGGCCAACCGCGTCGCGAAGATCCCGACGGATCCGTCTCCGGTATCGACGATCGCGACGTTCGAACCCGTGACGAAGTTCCCTTCCTCTGCCGGGAGTTGGTCGTCGACCGTGTCCACGTTCAAGTCGGCGGCGAGAAGCGGTGTTGCGGCCAACAGAGCAGCCCCGAGCGAAAACAGCATTCGTGTTCTCATCTGCCCTCCACGATCAGGTGTGAAAATACGGCGATGTCGGTTGCGGTGCGAGATTGTAGCACAAAACCAAGGGATTCCGCAGACGATCTCGATGTTGCCGCACCGGGCGAAAGGTACGCGCCGTGCCCCCCCCCGGAGGCGTTGTCTCCCTGGCGTGCACCGTCCCGCGGCGATCAACCGCGTTCGTCACCGATCGCCAGGCATCCGACGCTCCGTCGGCCTGGGGCATACCCGACGGATGCCTAAGGGATGGCCCGTATGCCGCACGTCGCGGTGCTACCATCGGCCGGGCTCGCAGGGAAGCGAGCTGCTGTGGAAGCGCGGTTTCACGGACGATACTGAAACCCGGGAGGGGTCATGCAGAAGCCCGATCGAGAGCTCGGTCAAGAGACGCGAGTGGTGCACGGTGGACCGGATCCCGACCCGCACTACGGGGCCGTCTCCGTTCCGATCTACCAAAGCTCGACCTTCGCGTTCCACGACGCGGACGAGGGTGCCGCCCGCTTCGCCGGAACCGATCCGGGATACAAGTACACCCGCCTCGGCAACCCGACGACGCGTGCGCTCGAGCAGTGTGTGGCCGAGCTCGAGGGTGGCTTTGCGGCGTTGGCCACATCCACGGGCATGGCCGCGGTCTCCACGGTGCTGCTGGGACTCCTCTCCAAAGGCGAACACGTCGTTGGCACCGACGCCGTCTATGGCCCCACCCGCCTGCTCGCGGAAAAGCACCTCTCGCGATTCGGGATCGAGTCCGACTGGGTCCGGACCGAGAACATCGACTTCCTCCGCCGCGCCATCCGTCCCAATACCCGGATGATCTACATCGAGACCCCCGCCAACCCGACGATCAAGATCAGCGATCTCGAAGCCTGCGGACGCCTCGCGCGGGAGATCGGGGCCTACTTCGTGGTCGACAACACGTTCTCCTCACCGATCCTCCAGCAGCCCTTCCGCTTCGGCGCGGACGTCGTCGTCCACAGCATGACCAAGTACCTCAACGGTCACAGCGACGTCGTGGCCGGCATCTTCGTCTCACGCGACCAGGAGATGCACCAGCGACTCGCACCGATGCTGCAGACACTGGGCGGCACGCCGGATCCGCATCAATCCTGGCTGGTCCTGCGCGGATTGCGCACCCTGGCCATGCGCGTGGAGAAAGCCCAGGACAACGCGGGCCGACTCGCCGAGTGGCTTGCCCAGCACCCCAAGGTCGCGTGGATCTCCTACCCCGGGCTCCCTTCCCATCCGCAGCACGAGCTTGCCAAGAAGCAGATGTCCGGACCGGGCGCGATGATCTCGTTCGGTGTCCGCGGTGGGCTGGAAGCAGCCAAGACCATGATCAACTCGGTTCGGCTGTGCGTCCTCGCGGTCTCCCTGGGCGGCATCGAGACGCTGATCGAGCACCCGGCGTCGATGACGCATGCCGGCGTGCCGGCGAAGGAGCGGGCCGAGGCGTGCATCACGGACGATCTGGTGCGCGTTTCCGTCGGATGCGAATCGTTCGAAGACTTGAAGCACGATTTGGAGCAGGCCCTCGCGGCCGTGCCCGTTTTCCAAGACTCCCGGCGATCCGTGTAGGGCGTCCCGTTTTCGTCCGGTCTGCTCGGTTTCCAGTGACCAAACGTCGCGGATCGTCACCTTCGAACCGGCGCGACGGCCACTCGGGATATCGCGTCGCTCAGAAGATCGCGCTGACGCCCAAGGCGGGTAGGATGCCGATGGCGTTGCGGTTTTCGATCCTCTCGTCCTCGAAGTTCCAAGTAGGCGGTTGGGGGACACGCTGATTGTAGACGTCCTGTACGTCCAGGAAGGTGATGAGGGCCCAGCCCGAGAAGTTCCAACGGCGATCCACCCGCATGTCCAGTTGGTGGGTCCAAGGCAAGCGACGCGACAGATACTCATCCGGCAAGTTCCGCACTTGGCCGGGGTTTGCCGTGTTCGAACGTGGATCGTACGCGGGAGTGTAGGGAGCACCGCTGATGAGACGGAAGCGGGCACTCAGTTCCCAACGCGGGTTGATCACGTATCCGCCCGACAGTCCGAGGATCATCCGCTGGTCGAACTGTCCGGGATACCATTTCTGGTTCGCCGCCCGGTAGCCGGTCTTCGAGACCGCCACGCTCAATTGCCCGTAGCAAGGAACTTCCGAGAACTTCTTTTTCACGAGGAGCTCTGCCCCAAAGGACTCTCCTCTTCCACGCGATGCCAAGTCCACGTAGCCAAAGGACCGGAAGTCGTCCTCGCGTCCTCCGAACCCGATACCGCTGTTCGAAAGGACCAGGTAGTCCGTCGCGGCAGTGGAGTCCGTGCCCGCGTCGATCCCGCCGGGCAGGTCGTGGTAGGCCTTGTAGTAGGTCTCGACACGCACGGAAGTGTCATCCCGCACGAGGATCTCACCGCCCACGACTCCCATGTCGGAACGGAGCGCTTTCAGATCACGGTTGACGGGGTTGGCGAGCCACACCGCGGAGGGTGTCTGGTAGTAGCGGCCATACGCCAGGGACAACTTGAATCGATCGGTGGGGCGATGGGCCAGGGCCAGGCGCGGCGCAAGATGGTCCGGAGCCGTGAGGGCTTGGTACCGATCAAACCGGAGACCAGCGGTGAGCTCCCAACTCGTCGAGAGCTTGCGTTTGACCTGGGCCCAGACCCCGATCCTCGGATCCCGCCGGGTAACGTCGACACGCGCCGGCAGGCCCAGGCTCGTGCGGGTGACACGTTCACCGCTCTGGTTGAAGACGGTGTCCGCGAAAGCGACGGTGTCGTCGATCCCGGCCCAGTCGGCGCCGAGTCCCCCGGAAACGTCCCCCACCAGGTCGAACCGGCGCAGGAACTCTCCTTTCAAGGAAATCTTGTCCTCGACGGCGTCGCTCGAGAAGTACTCCGTCGCGACGGCGGCCGTATCGGCCTGGCTGAGCATGAAGTCGGTTCGGGTGTAGCCTGCCACCACCTCCAAGAATCCATCAGCGATCAGATGGCGATAGCGCGAACCCAGGGCAAGCTGGGTCTGCGTGTTATCGAGGATGCTCGCTACCGTGCGGCGCTTCGCGGAGCTCCCGCGATCGGTTTCCACTTCATCCAGCGCAAGCAGACCGAGGAACGAAACCTTGTCTCGCGGTGATAGTCGGCTCTCCGCAAAGAAGTTCGCGTCGGTGTAGACCGGCACGAACGGGACACCGGCCGCCTTGAAGATCAGATCCAGATAGCTGCGACGTAGCGAGCCGAGGAACGTGGTGCGCGGACCCAGTGGTCCTTCCAGATCCAGACCGTACTGGGTCGCCGACACCGTCGCCCGCCCGCCGATCCGGTCGGTCCGGCCCGACCGCGTTTCGAGAGCGAAGACAGAGGAGAGCCTGTCGCCGTACGCTGCTCCGAACCCGCCGGCCGAAAACTCGACTCGATCGACGAAGTCGAGATTGACGAACGAGAGAGCGCCTCCTGACGTGCCCTGCGTGGAGAAGTGATTGATGTTCGGAACCTCGAGACCGTTCACCAAGAACAGGTTCTCTGCCGGCCCGCCACCGCGGACGACGAGATCGTTTCGTCCGCCGCCCGCAACCTGCGCGACTCCGGGCAGTGCAGTCACCGTGGCCACGACATCTTCGAGCGCGCCGGGGAAGCGACGAATCTCCTCGCGTCGGAGCGTCGTGGCGCTCGGGGGCGCCGCAAGCTCCTCCACGAAGAGCTCCGGCCTGATGGTCAATTCCTGGAGACGGACCGCCGAGGGAACGAGCCGTGCGTCAACGACCGTGGGAGCACCTGCATTCACGACGACATCGGTGCGAACCAGTGTCTCGAAACCGATAAAAGAGAACTGCACGCGGTACGTACCGGGAGACAGACCAGGAACGAAGTAGCTGCCATCGGGCTGGCTTGCCGCGCCCGACGTGGTTCCCAACACGACGACGTTCGCGCCCTCCAACGGACGACCCGTTCCCGATTCGAGAACGTATCCTTCGATCCGCGAGCCCTCGCCATCAGCGGGTCGCTGAGCGAGCGTTCTGCCCACCGGAACGAAAAGGGGGAGCGCCCACACCCACACGAACCATGCTGCTCGTGTCCGTCTGATCGGAAGTCTCAGCATCCCCCAATAATGGAGACTCAATGCTATTTGTCCATATTAAAATATAGACACAGTAGGATCCTAAAGATGCGTCGCGCCCTGTGGCTGCTCGCTTCGGACGGGATCTACCGGCGGCCCTCATCGAGGATCTGATCGCCATCCTCCTCGCCTGGGGCATCGCGGGACGCATCGGGTAGACCCGGATCGCTCTCCGCGTTCACGACGCTCCGAAAGCTCGCGACGATCATTCGATTCGCACGGGCCACCGCTTCCAGCTGGCGGAGTCGACGCAACGGTCGCTTCGCTTCCGGGATGCGATCGTGCTCCTCCTCCCAATCGACGGGAACGTCTTGAGAGATCGCCGCGGAGATGCGCCGGAGCCGCCGCCAGATCGCGTCGACCCGTTTCTTCGGTGTCATCGTTCCTCGTCCATGGCCCGGGCCAGCTTGACCAGAGCACGCGAGACGACCATGCGGGCGGCGTTCGCGGAAGGGCAGCCGATGATCTCGGCCAGGTCCCGGTGCGAGATGCCGAACTCCAAACTGAGGATGACCGCTTCCTGCAACCGCTCCGGCAGGCGCTCCAGTCCGGCTTCGTAGGCATCGATCACGTCGCGGTCGATCATCTGTTCGAGCAGCGTGGGAGCCTCGTCCGGATGATCGGCAGCAACCTCCCGATCCGGATCGTGGACGGAGCGACGGACCTCGTTGCGAAGCTGGTTCATGAGCGTTCTCCGCAGATAGGCCAGGAAGGCCCCCTCGCGACGGGGAACGAACGAATCGATCTGATTCAGCGCCCGCACCAGCGTGATCTGGACGAGATCGCCGGTTTCCAGCAGTCCCCGGGCATGCGCGGGGAGCCTTCCGTGGGCCCAGCGACGGAGCAGCGGCAAATACCGGGCAACGAGCTGCTCACGGGCGGAGGCGTCACCCGCCTGGACACGTGCGATGAGCGCGGCTGTCGTTTCCAACCCAGGGTCCGTGGGCCGTCCCTCCCGGAGACCAGCTCCGCGAAAGAAGACCAGCGTACCCCATG
>JAGQHR010001055.1 GCA_020431745.1 Candidatus Eiseniibacteriota bacterium | reverse complement strand
CCTGGCGGTGAGCCAGAATCGCAGCTGCGGCCTCACCGACGAAGGCCGGGCGTTCTGCTGGGGATCCAATGCCCATGGAGCGCTCGGTGACGGCAGCGAGGAGATCCACGCGGAGCCCCACGCCGTCCAGTCCGAGGTTGAGTTCTCGTCCATCGCCCTCGGGAATCTCCACACCTGTGCGGCTACGGCCGACGGTGCGGTCTATTGCTGGGGATTCAACGGGATGGGGCAGGTCGGGGACGAGTCCCAGCAGGACCGTCAGCTTCCGACGCCCGTGGCAGGTGACCTCATGCTCCACGATCTGACCGCAGGGGCCTACCACGCATGTGGTACCGTCGCGAGCGGAACGATCTATTGTTGGGGGCACGCCCTCACCACGCCCCTCGCCGGAAACGGCTCGTTGATGCTGGCCGAGCCGATGCCGGTCGCGGGGACATGACCGTCTTCACCGGAGCGATTCCGTGCGCGACGACAGGATCCTGGTCTACGAGAAGCCCACCTGCACCACGTGCCGGAAGCTGGTGAGACTCCTCCAAGAGGAGGGCGTGGATTTCGACCGAGTGGACTACTTCGTCGAACCCCTGTCGAGAAGGCGGCTGAAGGACGTGCTGGCCATGGCCGGCCTGACCCCGCGCGAGGTGCTCCGCACGCGGGAAAGCGCCTACGGCGAGTTGGGCCTGTCCGATCCGTCCGTGAGCGACGAGCGCATCCTGGACGCGCTCGTCGCTCATCCCGGACTGCTTCAGAGGCCCATTGTCGTGAGGGGAAAGCGGGCCGTGTTGGCCCGCCCTGTCGAGCGGGTGAGGACGCTCTTCGACTAGCGACCCTTCCGGGACGGGATGACTCGCCCCGGAAGCGCGTACAGGATGTGGCCGTTCTCGACGACCGGCTCCCCGTTCACGAAGACGTGCTCGATACCCTCGGCGTACTGGTGGGGCTCGAAGAACGTCGAGGTGTCGCGGAGGCTCTCGAGGTCGAACACGACCAGGTCGGCCCAGTATCCTTCCCGGATTTCGCCGCGGTCGTCCAGACCCATGATGCGAGCCGGAAGCGACGTCTGCGACCGGATCGCATGCTCCAGCGAGATCACCCCCGTGTCGAGCGCGTATTCTCGGATCTTGCGGGGAAACGTCCCGTAGAAGCGCGGGTGCACCGGTCCATCGACCGGGAGGGCGATGCCTCCGTCCGAGGCCGTGGCGACCCACGGTTGCGCGGCGTAGGCGCGCACATCGATCTCGGAGAGTGAAAACCCACGCAGTCGCCCTCCTCCCGGTTGATGGGCGTCACCCTCCAACTGCAAGGCGATGGCCATCCGCACCGGGTCGATGCCCCTCGCGTCGGCAATCTCCTGGAGATTCCTGCCGATCAACTCACGGTCGGGATAGTCGAAGACCACCACACGGTCGGCCCCGCCCCGCCTGCGGATCTCGTGCTCGATGTCCCGCAGGATCGCGGCTTCCGACGCCGGGTCGGCAAGGTGACCGCGAAGCGCTTCGGCGGGCGGGCGGCCGCGGCGGCCGTTCGGATCGAGGAGCGCCCAATCCGGGATGAGCACCGTGTTTCCGTCCGACCCGCTGGTCGCGTACGGATACTGGTCCGCCCACACCCGTACGCCCTCGTCCCGGGCCCGCTG
>JAGQHR010001054.1 GCA_020431745.1 Candidatus Eiseniibacteriota bacterium | reverse complement strand
AGTGTGAGGAGCCGACGAACGCCGGCGCGAACAGGATCACGTCCGCGAGGTCGGTCGCCGCGTTGTTGTCGTAGTCGTGGCACTCGGGCGGGCTGTGCTGCAGGAACTCGGCCGAGAACGCGATCAGATCCGCCAGTCCGACGGTTCCGTTCGATTTCGACCCGTCGAAGTCGGGGCTCTTCACGTTGCTGTAGGCTCTGACGGTGACACCGTTCACCCGGATCAGACCGGACACGGGTTGGTTGTGGGCGCACCCACCGCCAGACACCGTGATGTCGACTTCACCATTCGCATCCGTGACTCCGGTAACGACGGCGCCAGGACAGAGCGGATTGGACGCCCCGAGCTCGACGGAGACGATGGCGTTCGCGATCGGTTGATCGGCGGGGTCGTGGACGACGATGTGACCCGTTGTTCCGGACACCGGCGCTGGAGACGCCGGCGCGATGAACAGCCCGTTGAGATCGTCCCAAGGTTGGACGGTGATGATCGGCTCGGGCGGCAAGCCGGCGAGCGATGCCTGTGCCATCAACCCGAGCGCGGCGATCGCCACGAGCGAGGAACCGAGTAGCGGGGCCTGAAGGCGGGGATTCCGAGTGGAGTGGTGGTTACACACGGTTTTCTCCTTCTGTTCGAGGTTCATCTCAATGTTTCGTTTGCGGTCTCAGAAGGAAGGGGGAACTCTGCGCGGCCGAGATTACCACTGCGTCTGCCGGCGGTCAAATCACGCGGATCCGCTTTGTGACAGGATTCACAATCTGGGACGTTCGGTGAGCGGCGCACACCGTGGAGCAAGGTCGCGCGAGATGGGGGCCGGGGCAGCCATCAGCCTGTGGTACCCTTGATGGAATCGTAGTCGCTCGCGCGGCCGGTCGGGAATCATCGCCGAACCGGCCCTGCAGGCTCGGCCCGAGGCACCCGCGCGGCTTCCAACCGACATCAGTGGTCTGTCCCCAGCGGCGACCTCACGCCCGCCGCTCCCGGAGGATCCTTGCAGCGTTTCGAGTTCAACAGCCGGAGCCGCCGCCTCAAGAGGTATCTGGGCATCACGATGGGGCGCCCGCTGGTGGGCCCGCAGGTCGTGAGCCTCGAGACGACCCACCATTGCAATCTCCGCTGCTCCTTTTGCGAGTCGCACGGGCTGCTCCTGGAGAAGCCGATCACGGCGACCCGAAGCTATGTCGGGGATCGCAAGAAGATGGATCTCGAGACCATCCGCCGGCTGGCCAAAGAGCTGGCCGACGTCGGCACCGATCTCGTCGAGCTTTCGGGCAAGGGCGATCCGATCGCCCATCCCCAGCCCACCGAGATCGTCCGGGCGATCAAGGATGCCGGATTGGCCTGCGCGCTGGTCACGAACGGAACCCTGGCCAAACCCGACCTCGCCCCCACGCTCATCGAGCGGGGTCTCGACCGCCTCAACGTCTCCCTCAACGGCGGGACGCGGGAGGCGTTTCTGCGTTCCAATCACCGCGACCTCTGGGACAAGGCGATCGGCTTCCTCGGCGAGGTCATGGAACGCCGCCGCCAGGCCGGAGCCCCGCGTCCCTGGGTGCGGGTCAGCCACGTCGTGAGCAAGGAAAACGTCGACACCATGGACCAAATGGTGCAGGTGCCCGTCGATCTCGGCGTCGACGAGGG
>JAGQHR010001053.1 GCA_020431745.1 Candidatus Eiseniibacteriota bacterium | reverse complement strand
CGCAAGTTCTATCGCAAGTACCAGGAGGTGGACTCCTCGCAGGTGGAGACGGTGTTCCTGGACGGGGTGCGCCGGACTCCGCGGGCCCTCACCACCGCCTACCGGTCGCTCCACCCATCGGCGACCGAGGCCGAGCTCGCCGGCATCCTGCGTCGGCGGTTGGAGGAGACCGCGCCGAACGACAAGCAGATCGCCTCTCTCTATGAGGAATACGCGCCGGATCGCTATGGGTTGGCGGATCAAGGCTACCTGGCCGGTGTGCACCCGCTGGAGCTCTGGTTGGTCGGCTATCGATTGGAACATCCCGGGGCGGGGATCACCCAGATCCTCGCGGATAGCCGGAACGAACGGCAGCAGGTCTACACCTGGCTCTTCAAGACCAAGCGGAAGGACGCCCAGGATGCCCGGATCCGCAGCTTGTTGGAGGTCGAGGCGTTTCTGGAGATCCAGCGATCGTGGGCCCGGCTTGGCTATCCCTTCGCGAACCTGGTTCCTTCGTATGCGACCTCGATCGGGAGCAGCGGCGATCGTCCGGCGGCGCTCGCCGATCTCATGGGGATCATCCTGAACGACGGAGTCCGGCGTCCCAACGTCCGGGTCGTCGATCTGCGGTTCGCGAGCGGGACTCCCTTCGAGACCGACCTGGAGCGCGTTCCCGATGCCGGACAGCAGGTCATGGATCCCGCCGTGGCTCGCCGGCTCCGCGAAGAGCTGGTCGGGGTGGTGTCGTTCGGGACCGCCCGCCGTGCCTTCCAGTCGGTGACTCTGGACGACGGCACGATCGTCCCCGTCGGAGGGAAGACCGGAACGGGAGACAACCGGATCAAGATCACCGCACCCGGCGGGCAACGCGTGGCCGCCAAGGTGATGAACCGGACCGCCAGCTTCGTATTCCTGGTCGGGGATCGGTTCTTCGGGACGATCGTCGCGTACGTTCCGGGGGAGCAGGCACGGAACTACAATTTCACGAGTGCGCTTCCGGTGCAGTGCTGGAAGACCTTGGCGCCGCGTCTCCACACGCTCTTCCAAAGCCCGCCCCAGACTGACGCGATGGTGCCGATGGATACGACCTCCGTGGGGGCCGATTCGGTCGGGACCGTCGGTGCGGCCGCCGTGGAGACCGACTCTTCGGGAACGGGAACCGGAGCGGCGTCCGGCCCCCCCAGCGCGACGTCGATTCCGGTAGCACTCGACGCCATCCCCGCGGGGTCGGATCCGCTCGATGCGGCGCATGAAGGCGGGTCGCCTCAGGGGCGGTAGGACCGATCCAACTTGGGCTGGAAGCGCCTCTGACGTACCCTCGGCAGGTGACGGTCAACGACACGGAAACACTCGCGCCGCCCGACGTGGCGACGCTCCTGATCGACAGATTCCGACGGACGGCGCCCTTCCGTCGCCTCGATTCCTGCCTCCAGGGGGAGGAGAGCAGCGAGAAGCCGACTTGGCTGCGCGGACTGTCGGGATCGTCCCGCGCGCTGCTCCTCGCCAGCCTCGCCCAGGAATCTCACCGCGAGCTCTTCGTGGTCGTTCCGGATCTCGCTACGGCGGAGGATCTCAAGGAAGATCTCCTCTTCCTGCTCGGGCGCGGGAGCGCGGCGATCTTTCCCGAGTCCGGTCTCGATCCATACCATGCCCGCCATCC
>JAGQHR010001052.1 GCA_020431745.1 Candidatus Eiseniibacteriota bacterium | reverse complement strand
CGATGGGAACGAAGACAGTCTCCAGAGCCCGGTCCATCTTCCTGAACCCCTCCACCCCGGCTAGGTCTGTCTGCGGGATCCCGTAGACCTTCACCGCATAGGGCTGGTGCTGCACCGTGAGCACCTTCGCCGGGACCCCGTAAGCCAGTTCGAGGATCTCTCGGATCATCCCCTCAACGAATCCTCGGGGCCACCGTGGATCCACGACGAACGGCTCCGCCGGGTGCTGCTCGTTCTCGTTCGGTTGGATCGGGTTCGCGATGGCGATACGCTTCTCGCACAGCCCACGGTCCCCGTCGCTCATCGCCTCGCAAATGAATCGCAGGCTTTCGAGCGTCTTCCCGCCTCGACCGACGAGGCGTCGGGTGTCGGCAGGGTTCGCCTCGATGGCAAGCTCGACGTTCCCAGCCGTATCCTCCCGCGTAATAACAAGCTCGCGGGGTCGCTTGCAAATGGCGCGTATCACCTTTCCGATCACTTCGACGCCTCGTTCGGTGTTGTTCATTTCCTCTCCTGTTCTCCCTTAGTTGCCCGTCACTCCCCGCTGTCGTCGTCCTTCTCGCCGGACGCAGCCGCCTTCCCGTCCCGCTGCCTCTTGGTATTCTCCCACGCTTCCTTGTCGAACATGCGCGGTTGCTTCGGGTCCTCCAGCGTGTCGACGCGCTCGTCGGTGACGGTCTGAGCGAACCGGATCCGGGTCAGGATCTTCGGTACGCTCTCGCTCCCGTCGATCAGGATACCGAACGCCACGTTGACCTTTTTCGTGTCGCTCTCATCCCGAACCTTGTCGATCTCCCGGAAGTGCCCGCGCAGAAGTGCTTCCACGTTGTTCTTCACGGAAAGAATGATCCCCTCCGCGACTTCGTCGAGAGGGATCAATGCCTTGTTCTGCTTCCTTGCCATGTTCGTTCCTTTCGGTTGGGTGTTGGTTTACCTCACGCCGATGTACTCGGCTCGCTTGTGTGCCCTCCGCCCCTCACCGGGGACTTCGATCCACGCGAAGGTCGACTCTCGAAGGCGCGACGTTAGGTGCTCACCGAGCAATTCAGTGAACGCTGCCGCGTCAATGTTCGTCGTGATGACGGTAGGGCGCTTGTGCGCGTGCCTCTCCGTCAGGACCGCCCGAAGTGTCGGGAGGTCATCCGCGCCGCCGGTTGACACTCCCACATCGTCGATGACGAGGAAGTCCGAAGCAGCCGTGATTGCCGTCGGGTTTGTCGCGCTCCCGGAATAGCTCCCGCGCAGTCCGATCAGAAACTCGGCGTGGGTCAGAAATCGAGCCCGACGCCCGCGCCTGATCAGGTCTGCCACGACCCCGGCGGCAAGGTGGCTTTTCCCGCACCCGAATACCGCGCTCCGGAGTATCAGGAATCCGACCGGGGCGGAGGCGTATGCGGCGACCTTCCCGAGCGTAGCGACAGCCTCCGGCGTCCCGGGGTGGTCCCAGTTCTCGATCCGGGCGTGAGTGAGCGATTCCGGGACGCCGACTCGCATGATCCGGCGACGCAGGTCGCACTCGCCACACTCTTTACCGTCCCAGACCAAGGACAGGACCCCGGACCGGAGTGTGCGCTTCGTGGTCTCCGCGACGTCGAGAGGCATCTTCCCGAGGCCGCACGTCCCGCACTTCCGCTCCCACTGATCCCCG
>JAGQHR010001051.1 GCA_020431745.1 Candidatus Eiseniibacteriota bacterium | reverse complement strand
CCCTTCCCTATGACATCGGCTACTGGCGACATCGGAACGACGAGGTCGACTACGTCGTCCGAACGCCCAACCGCTTGTGGGCGATCGAGGTCAAAAGTGGACGCCCGGATGCCACCCGGGGATTGGACGCGTTCTGCCGACTCCACCGAGAGGCACGACCCATGATCGTCGGCACGTCCGGGATGCCGCTCGATGAGTTTTTCGGGACGGACCCGGTGCACTGGTTGGCGAACTGAAGTCTCGTTCGATTCGCCTTGGCCCCGGCTGGAGCGGACCCATGCCGACACTGGGCTGAGAGCCATCCCGCCAGGATTCGTCGATTCCGGCGCGGCGGCCGTTGGGGCAGAATGTCGCCATGACCAATCCGAATCCGAAACCGAATCCCAATCCGATCGAGAGCGGCCACGCCCCCGTCCACGGCATCGACCTGTACTACGAGATCCACGGCCGGAGGGACGGAGTGCCGCTCGTCCTGCTCCACGGGGGTGGATCCACGATCGATGTCACCTTCGGCAGGATCCTTCCGTTCTTCGCATCGGAACGCCGAGTCATCGCCGTCGAGGAGCAGGGCCATGGCCGAACTACCGACCGCGATGCTCCGTTCACCTTCGAAGCGTCCGCGGACGATGTGGCCGGGCTCCTCTCGCACCTGCATCTCGATCGGGCGGACGTCTTCGGATTCAGCAACGGCGCGAGCGTGGCGCTCCAGGTGGCCATCCGGCATCCGCAGATCGTTCGGAAGCTCGTCTTCGCGTCCTCGATGACCAAGCGGGAGGGCGCGCACCCGCAGCTTTGGGAGTACATGAAGCACGCAGACTTCTCGAACATGCCGCAGCCGCTCAAGGATGCCTTCCTGCGGGTGAATCCCGACCCGCAGAAACTGAGGACGATGCACGACAAGGATGCCGACCGGATGCGCACGTTCCAAGACGTCCCGGACGATCTGGTTCGTGCGATCGGCGTGCCGACCCTGATCGTGCTCGGTGATCAGGATATCGTGAAGCCGGAGCACGGGATCGAGCTCACCCGCGTGATTGCGGGTGCGCGTCTGTTGATCCTTCCGGGAGGTCATGGAGACTACCTGGGAGAGGCGGTGATGACGCAGCGGGACACGCGCTATCCCGAGCTGACGGCGCGTTTGATCGGGGAGTTCCTGGACGCACCCGCACCGTAGCCCGAACCGCGTGCCGGGCGGTATCCGGATCGCGATCGGGACCCGCAAGCCGCACGCACCCCGCTCGAATCGCGCACGACAACCCGAACCCACGATCCGAACCGTAGCCTGCACCGCAAACACGCACCGCAAACCGGACCGGCGTCGCAACCCGATCTCCCTTTCATCGCCGCCGGTCCAATCGCAAACCGAATCGTAGGAGGAGCCGATGAGCACCGTCCGCATCGCACTCGCCAACGTCCGCATGGCCGCGTCGTGCCAAGAGTCCGTGCAGCTGGCTACCGCGACGGTGGCCGAGGCCGGCCGACAGGGCGCGCTCGTCGTGTGCTTCCCGGAGTGCTTCGTCCCCGGATACCGCTGGCCGGGAGCTGCGTACCCGCCGCCGCCGGATCCGGCATTCCTGGAGCGCGCCTGGGCCGCCGTCGCGGACGCGGCGGGCAGCGCCCGCGTCACCGTCATCCTGGGCACGGAGCG
>JAGQHR010001050.1 GCA_020431745.1 Candidatus Eiseniibacteriota bacterium | reverse complement strand
CGTTCACGCTCCCGCTACCCACGCACCACCGCGACGGATTCGCTCAAGGGACACAGGGCGGCCGGTCGCGGTGGGGTCTCCTCGATGACTTGAAGCGGCGGGCCGCGCCGCGGTTCGATCCGGCGCGGCCCCATCCGTGCGATCGGCGGCCGGTGGCGTCATCGGGCGACCTTCCGAAGAGGATGTCCCCGTGGACTGCCGGGATGGCTTGCTGCGGTGCGAGCCGCGTCAACCCTGGACGTTGCCCACCAACACCACCGGACCCGAGGGCGCGCGAGGATCGGGAGATCCTCCGGTCGGTTCCAGCGATACCGCGAACGCGTCGACCTTCCCGAGATCCTCCAGGTGCAGGAGCGCACGCCCCGATGCGTCCGGATGGATCAAGCCGAGGCTCCGCGGCGCGCCGTCGGCGATCGCCCACAGCTCGTAGTCCTTCCCGGCGGGAGCCGCGGCTTCGTTCACCAGGACGACGGCGCGCTGCGATTCGGGGTCGAACATGGCCCAGGCCGCCTGCTCGGGGTGGCCATCCGGCGTCGCGGAGAGCAGCGCGAATCGCGCTTCCGTGCTCGAGACGACCTGCGCCCACTTCGCCTCTTCCTGGAGCTGCGACTCCATCTGCGTGAGCTGGGCGCGGACGAAGAAAAGCTGCTGATCGAGTTGGGCGTTGCGCTGCCGAATCCGGAATGCGTCGAACGCGAGGAGCAGCGAGGCGGCCGCGAGCGCGGTCATCCCGATGCGGGCCCAGACCGGCATCCGGTAGATGACGGCCGGTTGCTCGGCTCGGATGGCGGGCGCCGGTCGGGGATCGGCCGCATGCTGCTCGCTTCGCACCTGCGCCAACATCCGCTCTTTGATCGCCGCGGGCGGCGGGATCGCGGGCGCTGTGGACGCCAGGAGTGCTCCGCCCTCGGCGAGCTCTCGCAGCAGCGCCTCGCACTCCGGGCAACCCTCATCGAGGTGAGCCTGCAGGAGCTGCCGTTCGTCCGGCTCCAGGATCTCCAAGACATACCCCGCGCAAAGCTCGAGGAACGGTTCGTGTGAACGGTTCACGTCCATTCCTCCGCCGGTAGTTGACGGCGCAGCTGGAGGAGCCCAGTGCGCAGCCACGATTTTACGGTACCCAGCGGCTCTCCCAGCTCGCGCGAGATCATCGAGTGAGAGAGTCCACCCCAGTAGGCGAGCTCCAGAGCCTGGCGCTGCCGGGGATCGAGCTCTTCGAGCGCGCGGGTCACGCGAGCCCTCAGGTCCGCCAGCTCCACGGCACGAGCCGGTTGGTCGTCCACCGGGGACGGCTCGGGATTCTCGTGCTCGACCCGCTCCGTCGCGCGGTCCCGGGTCGCCCGCCGCCTCAGACGATCGATCGCACGGCTGCGGGCGATCGAGAGGAGCCAGCAGACGAACGTGCCGCGGGACGGATCGAAGTCGTCGCGCCGATGCCAGGCCTGGACCCAAGTCTCCTGCAGGACGTCCTCCGCATCCGAAGCGGTCCGCACGACCTTGAGGATGACGGAATAGAGCAGTCCGCCGTAGCGGTCATAGAGTTGTGCGAGCGCGTCCTCGTCGCCATTCCGCAGCGCGTCGACCAGCCGGCGATCCGAGGGATCGGGAGCGGTCTGGGGTTTGTGGTCGTTCGGTTTCAGCGGGATCTT
>JAGQHR010001049.1 GCA_020431745.1 Candidatus Eiseniibacteriota bacterium | reverse complement strand
GTAGGCCAGACCATCGAGCCGCAGGAAGGGTCGGATCCAGGCGAGCTGACTCGGCGAAATCGTGCTCGCGAGGTAGACCGGCCGGTGGCCGGAGGCGCGAAGAATCTCGAGCACGACGAAGTCCTGTGGGAGGAGGAGCCCGGAGAGGGTGATCCGGAGCGTGTCCGACGCGGCGACCGTCGCGGGAAGTCCCCCGCGCATTCCCGCGGTGACCGGAATCGTCACCGTGCTGTCGGCGACGGAGACCGGACCCTGGGCTCCGGCATCGCGCGGCCACGGGGAACCGATCCATGCCGGTTCCCCCAGCCGGGCCGCATAGAAACCCAGGTTGGTCAGCGGAACGTTGATGACGGCGACATCCGGACGCACACCCTCGACTCGCTGCAGGTACCAGAGCGGAAACGTATCGTTGTCACCTCCGGTGAGCAGAATCGCATCCGGCGGCAGCGGCGCGAGGAAATCCCGGGCGCACCCCTCCGCGAAGGCGACGCGCGACAGGTCACAGTCGCGGCGATTCGCCCACCACGAGCCGAGCGGAGGGAGGAGGAACACCGCCACCAGCACCGGCCACCACCAGCGCGCCCGCGCGGATCCCCTCTGCCGCGAGAACCGGGCCGCAGTTCTCCGGAAGATCTCGGCGATCGCGACCGCCGCCAACGGGGCGAAAAGCACGAGCGAGGGGATGTAGTGCCGGTCCATGCTGCGGAAGTAGTGCGCAGGAAGGTTGAAGTAGACCACCGCACCGACACTCGAGCACAGGAAGAGGACGAGCAGACCGAGGAGTCGACGACCGGTACCGTCCGGCAGGTCCCCCGATCGCCCGTCGCGTCGTTCGCTTCGCGCGTGGCGCAGCCGGAGTCCCCACCCCACCAGGAGCAATCCCCCGGGCAGCCAGGTCAACGGGATCCCCGGCCCAGCCGGAAGGACGTTGATCCGAAAGAAGCGCAGGTAGTCGGCGAGCTGGACATCCAGGAAGTCCGCGGTGCGTGGCAGGATCCGAAACAGGAACCCGCCCCCCATCTGCGCGAGCGATACGTAGGACCAGAAGCCCCCGAGAGTGCGGGGCTCGCCCAGGTCCAGCCATGGGTCGCGGCGCGAGAGCGGAATCAAGAGCAGATGGAACCCCAGACCCAGGACCAATCCCGCCCCCATGGCCAGCATGGCGCGCGGGCGGATCCACACGCGCGGCCTTCGCAACGTGACCCAGACGAGGAGCGCGGGTAGGAGCAGCGAGTTCGTGCGATGGACACTGAAGTCGAGGCCGAGCAGGAGGAAGACGACGAAGAGACCCCACCCATCATCCCGCTCCCGGGCGCGGTTCCACCAACGCGACGCGGCCGCCAGGATCAACGCGGTGAACAACGCGGTCAGGATGTAGGGCTGGAACTGCACCGCGTGCATCCATACCGAGCGACTCGAGACGAAGGCGAGCCCGACCAAACCTCCCGCCGTCACTTCCGCCGCTCCGGCCCGAGCCCGCGCGGTCGCCAGGTGGATGGAGAGCCAGGTCACCAGCGCGGAGGTGACGGCCGCCAGCAGCGCGGCCCCCAAGGCGAGCCGAAAGGCGACGGGATGGACGACGGGAACGTGGGAGACCGCCCAGCCATAGAGGGTGAGAAGGAGCGAGCCGGGGGGCGCCGTGATTCCGA
>JAGQHR010001048.1 GCA_020431745.1 Candidatus Eiseniibacteriota bacterium | reverse complement strand
CGACATCGAGCCGTCAGGCATCTTCGCCGCTCCGGGCTCCGATCCCATCACGCTGGGAGAGATCGGAGGCCGGATCATCTTCGCCACTGCTTCATACACCGGCCTGCCACCCGTCTGGAGCACCGACGGGACTCCGGAGGGCACGTTTCCTCTGCCGGCAGTTTGCAGCGAGTACTGCGATTCCCGCGCGGCGTGGGTCGGCACGAGCCCCCATCAACTCTTCTTCCTCCTGCGCAGCGGATTCGGAGCCGGGCACACCCGGATCTTCGCTACGGACGGTTCGGTCTCGGGCACCGTCGAGACCGTGCTGCCGCCCGATCTGGCCGTCGCTGTTTCGCAGCCGGACGGGGTGTCGTCGTTCCTGATCCTGGATGAGCGCCTCCTCTTCCAGGGATCTCACCCAGGCCCTGGCTACACCCTGTTCAGTACCGGCGGATCCTTCGCGCCCCTGGAGAACCTGGCCTCGAGTCGTGCCCAGTTTCAGCTCGCAGCGCTCGGTGACAGAGTGCTCGCCTTCTCTCCGAGCTTCCTGTACGGCAACTCGACCGAAATCCGTTCAACGGATGGCACCCCTTCCGGCACGCTCCTGATCGCGACCGTCGGCGACCTGCAGGACGTAGAGCTGGCGACCTCCGGCGGCAGCGTCGTCTACTTCCAGGGCACCGGCCCCGGCGGCGTCGAGCTCTGGAGATCCGATGGGACTTCGGAAGGAACGTTCCCGATTTCAAATCTTCCGGACCCCAACGCACAGATTCTCGCGATTCGCTCCTTCACCGATGGCGTGGTAGCGACGTTCCGGGACGTGACGATGGGGACCGAGGTTCTGATCAGCGGCGGTACCATCGCAACGACGAGGATCGCCACCTCCACCGGCTTCGACGGTTCCTTCGAAGACAGTTGGTCTCCTGACCGGTTCGTGGCCCTGGGATCCGTCGCACTGATCATCGGTTCCGACGGCCTCCGGAATACGCTTCTCTACTCCGTTCCGCTCGCCTCCGGCCCGCTCGTCCAGCTGACCGATCTCTGCCAGCCGCACTGCCAGGGCGAGGTCTGGATCCGTCGGCTCGGCGCACGAGCGGTCTTTCCGGTGCAACGCCCCGGCGGACCGGAGCTGTGGGCGACGGAGGGATCGACGTCCTCAACGAGGAAGATCGCTGACTTCTGCGATCTGCCCTGCGATGGCCAGCTGCGACCGATCGCTTCCGACGGCGAGCGGCTTCTCTTCGCGGCGCCCGGCGAGCACGGCAGTTTCTGGATGACCTCGGGCACCATCGCCGACACGTTCTCGATCACCGATTCGAGCCCTGCCTCCGTAACCGCTCCGGTGGGATCCGCTTCCAACCGATGGGCCGAATCCGGATTGGGCGTGGCCTTTCCGGGTCGCGATGCGGCTCACGGAGCGGAGCTCTGGATCGGTTCCCTCGCATCCCGGACGTCCAATCTGATCCTGGACCTGAACACGACCGTGCCGCGCAACGGACGCCGGTTCGGCGCGGGCACCGGCGGCTCGGCGAACTTCATTCTTCGCGACGACTCCGGCCTTCAGTACCGCGTCTGGCATATCGACTCGCCGTTCGACGCCGTCACGCTCGTCGAAGGCCTCGCCCTGCCCGCGATCGAGACATACGGCCCCAACGATCAGCTTTACGCG
>JAGQHR010001047.1 GCA_020431745.1 Candidatus Eiseniibacteriota bacterium | reverse complement strand
TCCCAGATGGAGCCCGGGACCGATCTGCGCGCCAATCGAGAGATGCGTGTCGAGGAGGGTCGTCAGGAATCGGTTGTTCGCGGCCCACGGCAACCAGAGAAACCAGCGCCATGGAGCGGGGAGCGATCGGATCCAACTTCCGATCCGGAACGAGACGAGGATCCAGATCTCCTGCGAGGTCGCGATCCGCCGCCAGCGACGCCACCAAGGCCAAGGTCGGGACTCCGGAAAGTAGCGTTCGAGATCGATCCGCAAAGCGTGCAGGGGATGCTCGCCCGGGCCGGATTCCCGCTCTGGGACCGCTCCGCTCAAGCGGTCCTTCTCTTGATGGCGGCGGCAATGGACCGGACGCTCTCGAAGTCGTCCGGGTTTCCGTCGCGCATCAAGTCGACGCGATACCGCTCGGAGATGTGGGTCAGGATCTGAATCAGCCCGAGAGAGTCGATGCGACCGGTCGAGATCAGCTGCTCGTCGTCGGCGATCGACTGGGCCGGGTCACGCAGGACCTCGTCTCGAATGTAGGTCTTGAGCTCGTTCTCGACGTTCATCGTTCCCTCTCGTCCTCCGGCGATGCCGGCCGGGTTGTGCGCGCTGTCGGGCTACCCCCGCGAGGCCGCCGATTCCGCACGCAGGCGATTCCGGTCGACCTTTCCCGAGGAGGTCCGGGGCAGATCACCCCGAATCCAGATCCGTGCCGGAATCATGTAGGCCGGCAGCCGATCGGCCAAACCGACCCGCAGTTCCCGATCGGCGTCCGGCGACGGAGCCTTGAGAACCGCGTGGAGATCCAGACGGTGCCCGTGCTGGGCATCCTCGACCGCCACCACGACGGCCTCTGCAACCTCGGGCAGCGCGTGGACGGCGGCCTCGACCTCGCCCAGCTCGACCCGATACCCGCGGACCTTGACCAGATGATCGCGCCGGCCTTGAAAGATCAGGGTTCCATCGGCGCTCCGTCGAACCAAATCGCCGGTATTGTAAAATAACCGATCATCCGATCCCCGCGCCATCCGTTGTCGGGTCAAGTCCGCATCACCCCAGTAGCCGGAAAGGAGGTTTCCCCCGGCGATCCAGAGGAGTCCCACCGCGCCGGGGGCTACTTCTCGACCGTCTTCTCCCCGGATCGATCCCGTGAGATGGTCGCAGACCTTTCCGATCGGGATCGGGGCGTCGCCCTCGGGAAGCTCACAGACCTCGTACCAGGTGCAGACGTTCGTCTCCGTGGGGCCGAAGAGGTTGCCCAGTCGCACCTGCGGGACCGCGTCGCGCAGCGCCCGGAGCTGGGGCGTCGGAAAGACTTCGCCGGCGAAGAGCATCCACCGAAGCTGGGGACCGACCGCACGCGCCAGCTCCGGCGTCGACTGCGCCATGGCCGCGAGCACCGACGGCACCGAGTACCAGATGGTAATGCCCTCCTCGCGGATCATCCGCGCGAGCCAGGGCGCGAGCATCGCCTCCAACGGTTTGATCAGGCGCACCGAGGCGCCGACCGCGAATGCACCGTAGAGGTCGAAGGTGGAGAGATCGAAGTGGAAGGGAGCGTGATTCGAGAGTCTGTCCTCGGCTCCCAGCGAAAAGGTGCGCACCGCCCAGTCGGTGAAGGCGATCGCGGCACGATGACTGAGCACCACCCCCTTGGGTCGTCCGGTGC
>JAGQHR010001046.1 GCA_020431745.1 Candidatus Eiseniibacteriota bacterium | reverse complement strand
CCCCGGTACCGATCCTTGTTCTCGTCGTAGTAGGCCTGGAACTCGTCGCGGCGGAACTTGATCTGGGGCACCAGCGTCTCGGCCAGATAGGCTTGGAGGAGGATCTGCGTCTCCTCGCGCGCGTAGGCCGCCTGGACATCCGGCGCGTCGAACGAGCCCGCCTGCTCCGCGGCATAGCTCAGGACCATATCGCGGGACTTGGCATCGACCCCCGCGCGCACCAGCGAGTCGAAGGGAGCCTTGCCGGCGCCCATCGCCTGGTGGGAGATCTCCCGCCTCAGATCCGCCTCGCTGACCGAGCGATCGCGATCGACGGAGAGCACCGGGGCGGTCGATTCCCGCAGGAACACGCCGCTGAACACCTGCGCGGAATCCGCCACGATCCGCCCCATGGCCACGCGGTCGACCGACACCGGATACTGATCCTGGAGACCGTTCGTGAACTGCGCCCAGGCCCGCTCGCGCGCTTCCTTCTGCAGTCCGGCGCGAATCCCCGGCGCCATCGTGTCGTAGGCGTCCCAGTCCACGTCGGTCCGCTTTTCGAGACGGATCACGCTGTACGCCTCACGGAACGGGAACGGAGCGGAAAGCTGGCCCACGGCGAGCTTCTCCGCGGGCGCCCGCAGCGCGGTCTCGAGATCCGCCCAATAGATCAGATTACGCAGTCCACCGGTGAGCCGGTGCGTGTCGAGGGAGAGGGCGCGAGCCAGACTGTCCATGTCTGCGCCGGCCGCAATCCGTGCGGCGACGTCGCGCACTTCTTCTTCGGTCCGCATGGAGAGCTGCCGGACCTGTACCTTGAAATAGTGTTGCTGGAAGAAGTCCCGAACCGCGGCCTCGGAAACGGAATCGGGCTCCTGGAAATGGTCGCGGACGTACCGGCGGATCGCGAGCTGTTCGAGCTTCTCCTCGAGCTGCCGCTGGACACCGGGGTCGGCGTCCACTCCGGTCGCGTAGGCCTCCTGCACCAGCAGGCGATCGTGGATCAGCTTGTCGACGAGGCCGCGATAGTCGTGCGATCCGCGGTCGCCTTCGTCCATGCGCATGTGGGAGGCGATCAGCTCCTGGTCCAGATCGTGAGCCGTGATCGACTCTCCATTGACCGTGACGAGGACCGGGGAGCCTTCCGTGGCCGATTGCGCGTCCGCAGTCCGGAAAATGGCGGACAAGAGCAGCGCGGGCAGGAGCGCCACGGAAAGGAGCGCTACGCCCAGGCCGGGAAACAGAGACCGTCCGAGAGCCCGGAACGAAACCCCGGAGAAACCGGCGCGCATCCGAAGGAGCCCTCTCTCCCGCCCATCACGGGAAACGGTCGTCGTCGAGGTCGGCGTCACTCGATCCGGCTGCTGTCTCATCACCTCTCCTTCCGTTCCGCCTTGGCTTTGCGGGACTCGTCCATGGTGCCCCCGGACCGCAGTGGGATTGATCCGTGGCTTCCCCAGCGGGTCTAAGGAGTTCCCGCGTTGATCGCCTGCGGACGGTCTCCGGGCAGGTCTTTCGCGGATCGCATCATCTTCCCGATGACGTCCTGCAGCGAACCCGTCGCGAGTCCGACCACGGCGCCGCGACGTCCCCGCCACAAACCCGGACCCGCACCCGGACCGGTCTCGTCGAGGGAGCACGCGGCCACCAGGGCACCGGAACGGGCGTCGA
>JAGQHR010000104.1:5833-8333 GCA_020431745.1 Candidatus Eiseniibacteriota bacterium | reverse complement strand
TCTTCTCCCTGCAGCTCGCTCAGACTGGACAGGTCCACACCGCTCTCGCGGATCTTCTCCCGCGCGTCCTGTGGCAACACGGTCGTGAGCTTGAGGCCGGCGCGGACGAGCTGGAGCGGGACGCGAATGTTCACGTCGTCCCCGTCCTCGCTGTGCACGAGGATCCGCAGATACTTGAGCGGTTTGGTGCTCCCTTCGGCTCGATCGGAAGCGCGCGGTTCGGCCGTCGCCAGGATCGCGGTCATCGTTCCGCCGGCGTCTCCGCGGCCCGAGAAGGCCGAGCGCTCCGTCGAGGCCGCTTCGGCCGAGCCGTTGAGCCGCTCGAGGAGACGGGCCGCCTCTTCCGCGTTGATTTTGCCCTCGGCCAAGAGGTCGAGCACCTGCCGTTGTTCCTTCGCGAGAGTCATGAGATTACCTCCACGTTCATTACCAGATCCGGGCGCGCACGGGGACGCCCGCGCGGGGTTCCACCTCGAGTCGCAACCCGCGCGTGCGACACACGAGTGCGAGACCAGCGAGACAGAGCCGAGGCCATCCCCTTCCCGACGTCGTACGGTCGCCACGGAGCACCAAGACCCCGAAGACAGCCACGATCCAGGCCAGGACGAACAAGGGATAGAGCAGGAACAGCGGGACGAAGAGCGGCCAACGGCCGATCCTGCCGACGAGGAGCGCGGGCGGGATCATCGGAGCCGCTCCAATGCTTCGTCGACGGAGATCTCTCCCCGGCCGAGCTTTTCGAGGACGAGCGAGTTGGGAGAAGTGCCTTCGAACTCCCGATCGATGGAACGGACGATCGCGTTGAGACGGTTCTTCACCGTGGGATAGCTGATCCCGAACAGCTTCTCCATCTGCTTGATCGATCCATGGCTCCGCACGAATGCTGCCACGAAGACCTGATCCTCGACGGAGAGTCGGGCCAGCGCACCCAGTTCGAACTCGCCCTCGATCCGGACGTTGCACTGATCGCAGCTCATCCGCTCGATGCGCATTGGGCGGCCGCAGCCGCCACACTTCACACTGGAGACGTCCACCTACCGATCCTTCCTCACCCGGTCGCCCCGGCCGGATTCCCATCGACTTCTCACCGAGCACCCGCCGTGGGATCTCCGGACCGTCCACGATTTCCGTGCCGGTTGGCCCCGGCTAGGACTTGAGAATCGGCCGATGAGCCATGAAAGTCAATTCAGAAATTGAATTTGTTGATTCAAGTATTGATTTCCTGTGGAAACCGCGGGGCAGGAATCGAGAGGGACGACCGGCACGAGGCCCATCCATGGGTGCTTAACCCTTTTTACTGTAGCAACATACGGAAAACGTGACGAGACGGCGACGGCCAGGCTCGAGTCGACGCCCCGTCGAGGGCAGTCCCCGACCGTTTGCGTGGTGTGGAGGGTCATGGGCGAGGCGCGGACCCGATTCGTCGAGCAGGTTCGTGGAGGCGGTTCCGGCGCCTTCTACGCTGACCTGCGGAGACGGGGATGCGTCCAGCGGGCCAGGACGCCCTGGAGCTCGGTCAGGCGAACTGGCTTGGGCAGGAAGTCATCCATCCCCGCGGCGAGACAGTGCTCGCGATCGCCGGCCATCGCCCGGGCCGTGAGCGCGACGATGGGAAGTCCGACTCCGTCGTCGAGCTGCCGAATCCGCGCGGTCGCTTCGTATCCGTCCATGACCGGCATCTGGCAATCCATGAGGACGAGATCGTACCGCTTCTTGCCGACCATCGAGATGGCCTCGACGCCGTTGACAGCGATGTCTGTTTCCTGGCCCAGTCGATCCAGCATGTGCTTGGCGACCTTCTGGTTGATCGGGTTGTCCTCGACCAGGAGGATCCGGTGCTTCGCGAGGATCTCTTCCTGCCCGACCTCGTCCCCCGATTGGGGACATTCGGTGACCGGCAGCGTGAGACGCAGTGCGAACTCGGATCCCCGTCCCAGCTCCGATCGCACTTCGATCTCTCCACCCATGAGCTGGGCCAGTCGCTTGGAGATCGCCAGTCCGAGCCCGGTCCCGCCGAACCGCCGGGTGGTCGAGGCATCTTCTTGCGTGAAGCGTTCGAAAATCCGGTCCAGACGATCGGCGGAAATCCCGACCCCGGTGTCGGTCACCAGGATGCGTACGCCGACGCGGCCTTCGAGCATTTCTGTGACCTGCAGCTCGATGGTGATCGCGCCTTCCTCGGTGAACTTGATCGCATTCCCGACCAGGTTGGTGAGGATTTGCCGAATCCGCGCGCCGTCCCCCAGAACCGAGCAGGGCACCTGCGGATCGATCCTGCAATGCAGCGAGAGATGCTTGGCCTGACTGGCCTGGCGGAACAGCTTCGACACTGATTCGACCGCCTCGGCGAGAGACAGCGGGGTCGGGTCGATCTCGAGGCGCCCCTCCTCGATCTTCGAAAGGTCGAGGATGTCGTTGAGCACGATCATCAGCGAATGACCGGAAGAGCGGATCGTCTCGGCGAGGCTGCGTTGCTCCTCGTCGAGGGGGGTGCCGAGGA
>JAGQHR010000104.1:0-5823 GCA_020431745.1 Candidatus Eiseniibacteriota bacterium | reverse complement strand
TTCGGCCGGCATCTCGCCTTCCGCCATCAGCGCGAGCGGTCCGATGATCCCGTTCATCGGCGTGCGGATCTCGTGGCTCATGTTCGCCAGGAACTCGCCCTGTGATCGTGCCGCGAGAAGGGCCGCGTGATGCGCGCTCTTGAGCTCCGCCTCCGAGAGACGCTGGTTCGTGACGTCCCGAAAGCTCCAGACCCGCCCGATGATTTCCTGCCCCAAACGCTGAGGACGCGAGAATCGCTCGATGACCCGCCCGTCCTTGAACTTCAGGACGTCGAAGCTCTCCGCGCTGGGATCGCCATAGAGCTCCCGGACCTTGGTGAGGAACTGGTCGGGATCGACCAACTGATCGAGGACGAAGCCCAGAGCCTGATCGTCGTCCCGGCTGCGGACCACGCTCGCGGGCAGTCCCCAGATTCCGATGAAGTTGTGGTTGTACGTCACGATCCTGCTGTTGCGGTCCACCACGAGGATGCCGTCCGCGGTCGCATCGAGACTCGCCTCGAGGGCCGAGATGCTTTCCCGCAACTGCCGCTGCGCCTGGACCAGCTCGTCCGAGCTCAGGCGAAAGGATCGTCCGAACAGCTCACGATCGGAGTCCGAGTCGTCATAGGCCCGACTGACGGCAGTGATGAGCGCCGACCAACCGGGATCGTCCGGACGTTCGGGAAGTCCGAGCCGCCGCAGCTGACGCCGGATGAGAGGATGTAAGGATTCGGGCTCTGTCATTCGGAGAACGTCGTGATCGTCATGGTCTGGTTGTGGAGCTCGCATGTCACGCTGGGGGTCTGGGGCGAGAGCTCTCCATAGGAATAGAAACCCGTCATGACCGGCGACGGGCCCAGGACCTCGCGCACGCTGTCCACCTCTTCCTCCGTACGCTGCTTCAAGGCGAGCTTGCGGCCGACGCAGCTGATGAGGATCGCGAGATCGGCCTCGCCGTCGGTCAGGCTCGACGCCCTCGCCGCACCGGCGGCTCCGTCCACCAACCGATCGAAGCTCGCGTGCATCAGCTGCGCGATCGAGCCCTCCGGAACGTCGCCCGCGAACGTCATGGTGCCGGCGGCATCATCGGTGCCGAGGATCGTACGGACGATGGGTTGTCCCTCCCAACTGCTCCGGATCGCGAGGGGGAAGAGAAGACCGGTCGCGGGCAGTCCCTCGGCCTTGTCACCGAGGTAGTCCTTGTAGAGAGCGAGCGCGGAACGTCCGTCCAGCTCGTAGAGCACGTTGTCGCGGGATCGCGTGACCACCCGCTCCGGGCCGAACATGTCCCAGCCCCCGAGGGATCCACATCCGATCCGTAGTTTCGTGCCGTAGAAGCCGATGATCCCGATCGTGTCGTCCGCCAGCTGTGCATCCCATACGACCGAGGTCCGCTCGAATCGATCGCCGTCCGCCGAAAGCCCGCCCGTCGCGAGCACGCCCGCGGGCAGACCGTCGGACAACCCGCGGGCCAGCTCGCTGCCGTTGACGTGAATCCCGTCCGAAAGGACGAATGCGTGACGGAGACCCTCGGTCGGCAAACTCGCGGCTAGCTCCCGGCCGGCGTCGTAGCACTCCCCCATCGACTTCGGTCGCACGTTGCGGGCGAGAATCTTCGTGTGATCGAAACGGACGGCCGTAACCACGATGGAGTCGTCGTGCACCCCGCCGGTAGTATCGATCTCCCCCGCCGTCGAACAGCCGAAGACGACCGCGTCCGGATAGGCTTCCCGCAGACGGCCGAGCTGCCCGGCGCCCTCGAGCGCCTGACGTGATCCGAACACCAGCACGAGCTGGGGCGCGAGGGCCCCGTCGGGAGGGTTGCCGCTCCAGCCTTCGGTCCCGGACCATCGGTGTTGGATCGCTTTCAAACCGAACTCCTTATCGTGGCTTGTCGCGGCGAACCGCCGCGCGCACGGACCCCGCCGTCCCGCGAGAGGACCACCCAAACGCTTCTTGTTCGGCAGGCGAGCCGTGCTTCTCCACCTTCCGCAACTACGCGCTTTCCGGAGCACTTCCGGCGAACATCACGCTGCGCGACGCCCTGACCTGGACCAGGTCGGAGCCACCGGGACGCCCTTCAGGGTCTGCCCCCCCGGGTTCGACGTGTTTCGATCGCGTGCCGAAACCGGGTGGACACTCCCCCCGCCCGACGCGATGGGTGGGCTATGCTCGGCCACATGCGCGCCCCAGATTTCTCGGTTCCTCCGACACACCCTTCTGCACCGGAGAGAATCATCTGTCTCACCGAGGAATCGACAGAGGTGCTGTACGCGCTGGGACAGGAACATCGCATCGTCGGAATATCAGGATTCACCGTGCGGCCCCCGCAGGCCCGCCGGGAAAAGCCGCGGATCTCTTCCTTCCTGACGGCACGGATCGACGAAATCCTCGCTTTGAAACCGGATCTCGCGATCGGCTTCTCGGACCTGCAGGCGGACATCGCGCGCGAGCTGATCCGTCATGGCGTGGAAGTTTGGATCAGCAATCACCGTTCGGTGGCGGGAATCCTGGGGTACGTGCGGAGGCTCGGGGCGATGGTCGATGCCGGCGAGCGCGCGCACGCCTACGCCGCGCAACTGCGGGCGCACATCGATCGGATCGCCGCGCAGGCGTCCGCGCTTCCTCGACGACCCCGCGTCTTCTTCGAGGAGTGGGATGATCCGCTGATCAGCGGCATTCAATGGGTGTGCGAGCTGATTCGGATCGCCGGCGGCGACGACGTATTCCCCGAGCTTGCCGTCTGTCCGTTGGCCAAGGATCGGATCCTCGATCCCGCGACGGTCGTGGCGCGATCACCGGAGATCGTGTTCGGGTCCTGGTGCGGGAAGAAGTTCCGGCCGGAGAGAGTCGCCGCCCGACCGGGGTGGAAGGACGCGCCCGCGGTGAGAAACGGGGAGCTCCACGAGATCAAGTCGCCGCTGATTCTGCAACCGGGCCCGGCGGCCCTGACCGATGGGCTCGACGCGCTACATCGGGTCATTGCGCGCGTGGCCGCCGGCTGAGAGCAGGCGCGACAGCTCATCCAGAAGGAGCATCCGGTCGTGCTCCCGCTGACCCGCGATCGCGCCGCCCGCGGCGTTGACTCATCGGCTCGTGACCACCTTCAGAGTGCGCTCGTCGGCGAGCGCCCGCAGCCGCACGAAGTAGACTCCGGACGTCCGGTCCCGGGTGCGGTCCCCGTCCCAACGGATCTCGTGCGTCCCCGCTTCCATCGGCTTGTCGACGAGGTTCTGCACGAGCCGGCCGCGCACGTCGAAGACGTCGAGCCGTACCGGTCCGGTCTCCGGCAGCGCCAACCGGAGCGTCGGATGCCCCGTCGCGGTTCCCAGCGCCTGCAAGTCCAACCGGTCAGGCGCCGCTTCTTGCTCCACGTCGGCAGCGTCGAGATGCTGAATCCGGATCTCGTACTCACCCGCCACGCCGGAGCGATTGGTCACGACCAATCCGTAGGTGTCCCGCACCGTGAGCGAGGCGGTCATCTGCTCCGGAATTCCGGGACCTCCGTCGTTGGCCTCGGCGACCGCCTGGTCCGATCCCTGGATGTACTGACCGGACCGGGACCGGAAGAGCGCCACTCCGACATCGAGTGCGGTGGATCCGGGAGTGACCGTGACGACTACCGACGCCGGCGTGAAACCGAGTGCGAAGTCGTGGATGCGAGCCACTTCCCCGTCGGAGAACGTGCCTTGCCCGATCACGATGGCATCGGGATCGGGCAGCGAGAGCGCGGCGGCGGGAGCCGAGTCGAAAGACACCGTCTGCACCCCCGTCCCCGCGAGGCGGTCGGCCCGCGCATAGTAGGTGTCGGCGGGCAGGTGGTTTCCGTCGAGCACGACGTACCGGACGAGATCGCCGTAGGCATCCCCGTCGAGGTAGCAGGGTGAGAAACGATCCTCGCAGTCCCACAGCCACATCGCCGACGATCCACCTTCCTCCGGACGCACGCCGACCACGTTCCAGGATCCGGCCTGGGTGTCGAAGTCGGCCCAGATGACCTGGTCGGTGAACGAAGCGGACTCCTCTTCGTCCAGGACCACATACGGACCGACGCCCACGGAGTATCCGCCGGAGGAATCGTCTTCGTTCATCATCACGAACCCGTACCAGTCGTCAGCGGGCGCGGTATAGGTGAACCACTCTCCCTCGGGAGTAGCGGCCGCGGCGCCGGCGGCGGCACCGCTGCGCTGCTTGTAGCGGTCTCCGTCCGCGGAGCTGAAGAGGAAGATGCGGGTCGTCAGCGGCGCGAAGACGCTGCCGTAGCGCTGGAAGCGGTACTCCTGGCCGGCCTGCAGATGCGCGTCCCACACCTTGCAGATGTGGCCGTTTTCCCAGGTGTGATCCTCGAAGCCGGCCAGGATATCCGAGCCCTGCTCCCACTCCGTCTGGTGGGGATTCACGCCGCTCTTGCGAATCGTCCGTAGATAGTCGGTGCTGTAGCCGGGGTTGTAGTCCGCGGCGATCAGCTCGATGTTCGGGTAGGCGCCCGACGTGGCCAACTCGTCCTCGAAATGGGAGTCCCCGAACAGACGCAGCGTCACGTTGGACGAAGCCCCGGGCCGAGCGGCCGCCACCGCCCAGTAGTTCGTGTACGGCGAGTACGAGTACAGGCTGAGATCCAGATACGAGAGGAACGGCGTCGCCTCGTCCAGCGATCGCAGCGTCGGGCCGATCTTGATCGAGAAGCTCCCGGCCGCCTCGTTGTTCGACCAGACGATCAGACCGTAGACGTCGTCCTCGGGCACGTCGAACGTGTAGGACTCGCTGATGCCGGCGGGCCAGTCGTCCTCCTCCCAGACCGCGTCCTGGCGCGACCCGTAGTAGACGTCACCGTTCGACTTGAAGAGAGCCATTCCCAAGTCCAGTCCCGCGGTGTCGATGTCGAGTTGGATCTGGATCGTCTCTCCCCCCAGGAGCGGCATGTCGAACGCCTTCACGACGTTGGTCGAGGACCAGGATTGCGCCCGATCCACGCCGTCGGGATAGAGCACCTGGCTGCCGGCTTCGTACGAGAGCACGTACTGGCCGTTGCCGCCGAAGTTGTAGAGACGGATGAAGTCGTTGCCCAGTCGGTTGTGGTTGTAGTCCCCGACCACGAAACGCACTCCGGGCGAGACGTAGTCGGCCTCCAGGAAGTCGTTGCGATTGTTGTCGGCGTAGACGGCCATCCCGTACGACGAGTTGCCGCGCGAGCGTACGCCCATCACGCTCCAGCTCGTCCAACGCTGGGTCGCCACCATCCCCCAGGTCGTGTTGGTGTGGATCATGTAGCCGTTGTGGAACAGCTCCCACAGCTCATAGAGGCTTTGGGAGTCTGCATCCCAGGCCATGGTGTTGTCGACGCGCCCATCGCCGTTCGTGTCCCACCATCCCCAGTTGCGGTGGGTGTAGGTGCACGGCGGGACGTTGACATACCCGCGCATCAGACAATCGACTCCTGCGGTGCAGTAGCTGCAGTTGCCGTTCGGCACCTGGTCCACGAGGTAGTAGCTCATGCAGACGTCGGTGCACTCGATGCCGTTGCATCCTGCCGGGCTGCCGCCCTCGTCGCACGCCCCGAAGACGTGGCCCCACTCGTGCGCCCAGGTGCCGTAGCTCATCTGCTGGCTGAGCTTGCACCACGAGGTGACCCAACCCGCCTGGGCGGTGTGGAACGTGTAGTCCGCCGGGACGAACACCGCGATGACGTTGTCCCAACCGCCGTACGTACCCTGGTTGTAGAAGGTCATTTCGTCGATGACCGAGCCGTCACCGTCGCTATCGACGAATCCCAGACTTTCGGCGGCATCGGCGACCATCCAGTCCTCGAAGTCGTCGTAGTCGTTGATGTCGTACGGGACC
>JAGQHR010001045.1 GCA_020431745.1 Candidatus Eiseniibacteriota bacterium | reverse complement strand
CGATCGCGGTGCGGTTCGGCGGGGTGCCACGCCGATGGGTTGGAGTAGACATGGGATCGACCTCCTCTGGGCAGTTCGGATGGAACGAAGGAACCGTCTTCCCATCCGTGCGCCCTTCGGCGGGAGGAGCCGCCAACAAAACGTGAGCGTGAACGAGCAAAAACGCTCCGAAGCCGGGGCCCTTCCTGCAGCGATCGCGCAGGTGGGCTGCGGGGAGAGCTCGCTCCGGCGAACGATGCGGCTGAGATGGGTCCGCGCGGAGCGCGGGGGCCGGTGAATCGATGGGGGTTGCCCCCATTCGTCGAGGGGCGCGGGGCGGGACTGTCGGACCAGGCATCGGTATACTCGAACCCACTGCCGAACGAGGGCCGAGGATGGATGAAGCAAGACGAGAGCGCGTCAGCCAGCTGCTGGATTCCATCCAGACCGACGCCTCCCGAACTCCCGAAGAGCTGTTGACCGCGCTCTATCAGGAGCTGCGGACGCTGGCGCGTTCGCGAATGGCGAAGATGCCGCCCGGCGATACGTTGCAGCCGACCGCGCTCATCCACGAGACCTATCTGCGTCTCGTCGCGGGCAGTCCGCAGGCCTGGAACGGGCGAGGTCATTTCTTCGGGGCCGCGGCGCAGGCGATGTGGCGGATCCTGGTCGAGCGCGCACGGGAGAAGTCGCGGCAGAAGCGTGGCGGCGGATGGCAGCGGGTGTCGTTGGACGGAGATTTCGCCCTCGACGAGCTGACGCCGGAAGAACGGGCGCACGATGTCCTGGCCCTGGACGAGGCGCTCGAGCGACTGGGCAAGGACACCCGGCGGGGACGCGTGGTGTTCCTCCGCTTCGTCGCCGGGTTGAGCGTGGAGGAGGTCGCCGAGATGTTGGGCATCGGAGCCCGCACCGTCGAACGGGACTGGCATTTTTCGAGGCTCTTCCTCATGCACGAGCTGCAGGGCGAGCCGCCGTTACGGGGGGCACCGGGAGCGCGGGGATCGGGAGCGCAGAGGGCGGGAGCGGAAGGATCGGACGATCCCAACGTGGGACCCGCCTTCGATTCGGGCGACGAATGACGGAACGGGAACCCCTCGCCGAAGCGGAAGCACTCTTCTGGTCGATTCGGTCCCTGCCGGAGGATGAGCGGGAGGCGGCTCTGCAGTCACGCGCCGCGAACGTACCTGCGTTGGCCACTCTCGTACGATCGCTGCTCGAGTTGGATCGAACCGGCCCCGGCTCGTTTCTCGAGCCGGCTCCCGACGCGGCGCCGGAACCCTCCGGGGCCGCCGCTTTCCGGCAGTATCCTGGGCCCGTACCCGGCCGCGCGACTCCGCTGCACTCCGGGCAGCGTCTCGGAGGCTATGTCGTCGGGGCCGAGATCGGTCGCGGCGGCATGGGAGTGGTCCACGCGGCGACCGATGTGCGTCTCGGACGGGAGGTGGCGATCAAGGTGCTTCCGCCGGCCGATCGCGACCGATCGCCGGAAGTCCGTCGCATCGAGCACGAGGCCCGGGTGTTGGCCTCGCTCAATCATCCGAACATCGCGACGCTCTACTCGCTCGAGACGATCGACGGTCTGACCCTGGTCACCCTCGAGATCATCCGGGGGCCGACCTTGCGCTCGCTGGTCGCCGAAGGCCCTTTGAGTCCGGTGCGGTGCGCCGCGGTCG
>JAGQHR010001044.1 GCA_020431745.1 Candidatus Eiseniibacteriota bacterium | reverse complement strand
TCCACCCGCGCGGCTCCGCGTCGTCGTCGCCTGTCGCAACCGCTCCTCGGCCTGCGTCACGTCGATGCGACCGTCGCGGAGCGAAGCCAGGATCTCCTCGGGACTCTCGGTCGGTGTTTCGGGCGCCGCCCGGTAGCCCAGCCGGGCCCACAGTTGATCGAGGCGGGCACGCACCGTCGGATACGACAGCCCCAGCCCGCGCTCGACATCCTTGACGTTGCCGCGCGAACGCAGGAAGAGATCGAGGAGCGCGCGCTCCTCGGGTTGGAGCGTGCAGAACCGGCAGGGTTCGTACCGTCCCTGGACTTGCGTGCCGCAGGTCTCGCAGCAGAGTCCGGTCACCGACAGCGAAGCGGAGCAGGAGGGACAGCGCTCCGGTACTCTCATCGCGACTCTCTTTCTCCGCGACTGTCATCGCGCGGTGGATCGTCGTTGGATCGATCTTCGTCGGATCGATCGTCCTCGCCCCGGCTCCGGCGGGCGCTCCGGCCCAGGACCTCGGCGGCGATCCCGGAGTCTCCCATCGCCTCCCCCGCGAAGTCCCGGGGAGAAGTCCGCGGGCCGGCCGGTGGAGGCGGTGGCGGCGGAGTCGCGGGATCGCGGTCCACCGGACCGGTGAAGTTCTCGCGGTGGGTCGCGCTCTCATGCGGGTCGTTCACGCGGATCCATCCGGCGACGGTGTCGACCTTCATGCGTCCGGCCCCGCTGCCGAAGAGGCAGGTTCCCCGATGCCTGGTCCGGCCCGTGACCTGCGTCGATCCGCGGGGAAGCTCGAGCCCGCCTCCGAAGGACGCGGTGGCGCGCAGTTCCAGCGAGGCTTCGGGGGCGACCGAGAGGATGACGTCGCCGCCGGTGGCGGTGATGGTGGAGGCTCCGCCGGCGATCGCGAGATCGGAAACGCGAATGGTCCCTCCGACCGAGCTGAGTCGGATGGGTAGGACGGGACCGTCGACCGAGACACTCCCCCCGACGGCGTCGATGCGGATTTGACCCTCGAAGCCGTAGACGGACACGTTGCCACCGATGCCGCGAGCCACGAGCGACGCGACGGTCGGAGGTACCTCGATCTCCAGGGAGGACTTGGCCCAGGTGACGACGTATTCGTTGTCGTAGCTGTGCACCTCGACGGCTGCCCCGCGCAGCACCCGGACGGAGTCTCCCGGAACCGCGCGCACGGTTACGGCGCCGCCCGCGCTGCTGCCGCCCATCGTGAAGCGGACCGCGGGGTGGATGCGGAGGGAGGATCCGGGGGGCGCTTCGAACGCGTTGCCTTCGAGCGCGACCGCCTCCGTCCCGGGACGGTGTTCGTCGAAGACCTTGTGGAAGGCACGGACGCCCTCGGCCGCGGCGACGCGGACCGCACCGGCGGCGTCCTCGAAGGCGCGTCCCAGGTTTTCGGTCGCGGAACGGAATCCCTCCCGGCTTCCGCGCGAGGGATCGTCCTGGGGACCGGAGGACGTGTGTCGGCGACGCGGATCAGGGCCGGTGCTTCCGGTGCCCGAACCGTAACTCCCGGTCGGTCCGGTGCTGCCCCCCGGTCCGGTGCTTCCGGCGGGTCCGGGCTCGGATGCTTCTCGAAGCGCCGCCAGCAGGCGCTCTCCGTCTTCGGGGGATATCTTCCCCTCCGCGACCATCTTCAGGATCTCGAGTTTGGCG
>JAGQHR010001043.1 GCA_020431745.1 Candidatus Eiseniibacteriota bacterium | reverse complement strand
GGTTCCTCAGTCGGGGTTCCGCTTCTTCGCGGTGCCGGTGAAGGTGCGGGCGTTCGGGACGTTTCCCGTCCGCGCCTTCGCGATCACTTCGCCTTCGTCCGCTTCTTCCTAGATCCGGCCGATTCGACGAACGGTTTGAGCCCCTCGTCGAGAAGCAGCCGCCACCCGTTCTGCGTCTCCTTCGCGGCCGCGTCGGCGACGGCGCCGATCCGCGACTCCGACACCTTGAGGCGGGTCGCGGACTTCGTCTTTTCCACCTCGAAACGGAGGAGCGCCACCGTTGGTCCCCCGAACGCGACCGTGATGTGACCCGCGAGATCGATCGACCGACCGGGTTGAATCGCGATCACCGTGAACCAAACCACGGCCGACCCGTCGTCGGCGTGCTCGTACATCCGGCCGCCGAGCGTCGGCTCCAAACGCATGCCGCGCGCGTTGCCCAGCGCGTAGAACCCGTCTCGCCACCAGCGCCCGATGTCTTCCGTGAGCGCCCGCCACACGGTCTCCGGCGGGGCCTCGATCGTGACCTCGTGCTCGATGACGAGCCAGCGCGACTCTCCCCCCGGAGGGGTGGCCGGCGCCGGCGTCGGTTGCTTCGTCTTGGCCATGCTGGTATCTCCTTCGACGTGCCGGGCGATCGAGATCGCCTGTGATGCCCAATGGTCCTGATACGGCTGCACCCACCGCTCGTAGATCTCCCGGAGCGGAACCGCGTTGAGGTGGTTCCATCGTTCCCGGCCCTGCCGGCGCACGACCACCAGCCCCGCATCCACGAGCAGGCTCAGGTGCTTCATGACCGCGAAGCGGGACACCGGAAACGCCTCCGCGAGCTCTCCCGTCGTACGCGGGCGATCCCGCAGGAGATCGAGAATGGCTCGCCGGGTCGGATCCGCGAGCGCCCGCCAAACCGGGCGGAGGCGCTTTTCGCTCCCCTGTGTCGTCATGTTACTAAATAGTCACATATTGGTCGGAAGAGAGCAACTCCTCTTTCCCCGGAGAAATCTTCGACGCACCAGGCGGTCGGCGCGTCGCGGTAGACGCGTTGCGGTCGGCGCCATGCGGCAGACGCGTTGCGGCAGACGCGATGCGGTACGCGCGATGCGCGAGACCTACAGGTCGCGGTAGAGATCCAGCTCCGGTGGATGCGGGCGTAGATAGAGGTCGTCCAGGAGAGCCGGCGCGTGTAGCGCCGCCAGCTCGGCGATCCCGATCAACGTATCGTGCAGGTCGGCGGCTTCGGAGTAGCTATGCACGAGATGCTGCGAGACGGCCATGACTTCTCGACGTTCCCGCCCTCCAGGGGGGAGCAGAGATTCGAGCTCGTCGAGCAGGAGCAGGAGGGCACGCCGATGCCCGTCGCGGGTCGCCGGTCTCTCCAGCAGGCGCGCGAGGCTTCGCGCGTAACGAGCGCGCTCTTCCGGACCACCGCGAAGATCCGCGGGATCGGGACGATCCTCATCGGTGTCGACGCGGGCGGCGAGCAGGACACGATGACGGCGATGACACCGCAACAGCGCATCGGCAGAGTTCGGCTCCCCGGACCGTGCCGCGTCCTGGGCCGCCCATCGATACCGATGCACCGTGAAGACGGCCGAGACCATGCTTTCCAACCCGTAGGGATCGGCCAGGATGTTTTCATCGAAGACCACCGCGGAA
>JAGQHR010001042.1 GCA_020431745.1 Candidatus Eiseniibacteriota bacterium | reverse complement strand
CCGATGCGGCCCCGTTCCGGGAGTGATTCCGGCACCGGATCGCCGAGCGGTCCCGCTCCGGGGGTGATTCCGGTGCCGCAGCGACGAGAGACGCGGAGAGGAACGCATTACGATGCCCGAGCTGGCGGAAGTTGAGTTTCATCGCAAACATTGGAATCCCGGGATCGGGAAGCGCATCGAGTCGGTGTTCGTCCGGCAGGGGAAGCGCGTGTTCCGCCGGACCAACGTCCGCCGGCTGGTTGAAGGATTGACCGGGGCCAAGCTCCTCGGATCCGAGACGCACGGCAAGCAGATGCTCTTCCGTTTCTCCGGGCCAGGTGCGCTCGGCGTCCATCTGGGGATGACCGGGAGTCTGAGCGTCGAGCCCAAGAACCATCGTCCCGAGAAGCACGACCACCTCGTGCTGTGGACACGCAAGCATGCGCTCGTCTTCAACGATCCGCGGCTCTTCGGAGAGGTCCGCTTCGAGCCCGAGCCGTCGCCGCTCTGGTGGCGGACGCTGCCTCCGCAGATCCTCGACCCCGAGTTCACGCTGCGGCACATGAGCGACTTCCTGGATCGTCGCTCGCGATCGCCGATCAAGGCCGTGCTCCTCGATCAAGCCGGCTTTCCCGGTGTGGGCAATTGGATGGCCGACGAGATTCTCTGGCGTGCCGGCATCCATCCGAGTCGGCTTGCGGGATCACTCGAGCGAAGCGAACGCATCGCGATCCGCCGCATCGCGCGTTGGGTGTGTCGCACTGCGCTCGACACCATCGGCGTGGACTACCGCGACCCACCGCGGAGCTGGCTGTTTCCGCATCGTTGGGAAGATGGCGGGATCTGTCCGCGGACCAAAGTGCCGTTGGTACGGGAGACCATCGGCGGACGCACCACCTGCTGGTCACCGGGACGGCAGCCGTCTCCACGCCGACTCCGACGGACTTGAGTCGGTGGCCTACGCGGGGAAGGGGCACGGAGCACCGGGCACCGGACACTGCGTACTGCCGACCGGGCATGAAGGCGCCGGCCATTGCGTACTTCCGGCTAGACGCGAAGCACTGGCCATAGCGTGCTTCCGAGCAGGCAGGTAGCAGCGGCCACTGCTTCCGACTCGGCACCGAACCGGCTGCCGGGCCAACCCGACCGGGCACGGAACGCCGGGAACATGAAAGGGCGACGGAGTCCGGGATCCCTTGCCTCTCGAACACTCTCGGCATTAACGTAGTTGCGCCTCGATCGATGACGCACCGCGAGACATCCACCCGAGAGGAACCCGCCATGCGCGACCTATTCCGACTCCCGTTCACGTCCTGGTCCGTGTCTGTCCTGCTGTTCCTCATGATCGGAGCGATGCGGGCGGACGCCGGCACGGTGGTGTCGGGTGCGGTCAGCGGCACCTGGAATCTCGCAGGCAGCCCCTACTGGGTCGAGGGCGATCTCCAAGTCCTTCCCACGACCACGCTCACCGTCGAGCCCGGCGTCGAGGTGCGCTTCCGGGGGCCCTACCGCCTGTCCGTCATAGGCACGCTCCGTGCAGTCGGGACGGTGGTCGACTCCATCCTCTTCACGCGCGATCAGCCGATGACGGCCATGGACTGGCGTGGCATCCGCATGGTCGGGGCGAACGACGCGAGCACCCTCGAGTATTGCCGCATCGAGCACGTGACCGCTTCGA
>JAGQHR010001041.1 GCA_020431745.1 Candidatus Eiseniibacteriota bacterium | reverse complement strand
AACGTTCGTCGGTCCTAGGCTGCTTCGCGTCTCGCAAGTGGACGAACCCACACGAAGGGGGCTCCGTGAAGCATCATGTCCGCCGGATCGGCGTGCTCTCCGCTGCCAAGATCGCGTTCTTCGCGTACTGGGCCCTCGGCATCGTGATGACGGTGTTCTACGGCGGGTTCTTCGCCCTGCTCTCCCTGGTGGATCCCGGACAGATCGATCGCGACTTCGGAGAAATGTCGCGCGTCGTCGGCGGACTCGGTGCGTTGATGGTTCTGTTGTTGGGATTCCTCGTCTCGATTCTCTACGCGGTCATGGGAGCGGCCGGGACGGCGCTCGGTGCGGTGGGCTATAACGTGTTGGCGCGGTTCCTCGGGGGCGTCGAGCTAGAGCTGGATGCCTCCCCGGAGGACGCGATCGGCGGCTCCGGTGCCGGAGCGAGCGGACCGACTGCGCCGACTGCGTACGCCGGAGCGGCGCAAGGGGATCGCGGCGAGGTCGTGTGGACCGAAGTAAAGCGTCCGGACGCGGGGAGCGAGGGAGGGGCGATTCCGTCGAGGAGCGTCTCTGATGTCGCGCCCGGGGATGCCATTCTGGGAGACGATTCCGGGCCGACGCCCCCTCCGGCTCCGCCCCGTCCCGCAATGCCGGATTCGCGTCCCGGAGAAGCCGATCCCGATGCACGCTGGAAGCCGAATTCCTGATCCTCCGCCTCGGCCGGGCCGCTGATCCTCCGCCGCGGTCGTGCCGTCCCGATCGCGGGCGCAGCTACGGTCGGATGATCGTGATGGGCTCCATTTCGTCTGCGGGCTCGAATCCGAAGACCTGCGCGTAGAACGAGAGTTCCGCGAGCAGCGAGTGCTGCACGTTCTCGGCGTTGCGGAAGCCGTGACGCTCGTCCGGATAGGTGACGTGGGCGTAGGGAATCCCCTTGGACGCGAGCGCCGCCGCCATCGCCTCCGCCTGATTGGGAGGCACGATCGGATCCAACAAGCCCTGGAACAGGATGATGGGACACGAGAGCGAGTCGGTGTGGTGGATCGGCGATCGCTCGCGATAGCGCTCGCGCTGCTCGGGATAGGGGCCCAGCAGAGAATCGCAGTAGCGGGACTCGAACTTGTGCGTGTCCGCCACCAGCAGCTCCAGGTCTGCGACTCCGTAGTAGCTGGCGCCTGCGCGGAACACGTCGTGAAAGGCCAGGGCGCAGAGCGTGGTGTAACCGCCGGCGCTTCCACCATGGATGGCCATGTGGCCGGGATCGACGAGCCCCTGTTGCGCCACCCAACGCGCGGCAGCGACACAATCTTCCACGTCGACGACGCCCCACGCATCGCGGAGCAGGTTGCGATAGGCGCGGCCGTATCCGGTGCTCCCGCCATAGTTCACGTCGACGACGGCGAATCCGCGGCTGGTCCAGAACTGGATCCCGGCGTCGAACGCCGTGCTCGTGCTTCCCGTGGGGCCGCCGTGGCTCTTCACCAACAGCGGGGGAAGGGCGCCGGCCGGACCCTCGAAGTCGGGGTTGCAGGGTGGGTAGTAGTAGGCGTGCGACGTGCGACCGTTCTCGGACGGATACCGGATCGGCTCGGCCGGCGAGAGGTACTGCGGGTCGAGCTCCAGGTCGGAGGCTTGCTTCACGATCCGGAAGGACTCGGGGTGGGACGGTGAGAA
>JAGQHR010001040.1 GCA_020431745.1 Candidatus Eiseniibacteriota bacterium | reverse complement strand
GAGACGATGACCGTTTCCGACGGTGTGCTGTATGCAGGAAGCGATCGCGACGGCATCTACCGCACCACGGATCACGGACTCACCTGGATCGCGTCCAACAACGGACTGCCGCAACCGTATTACCAGGTCAACGATCTCGACGCAGACGGTTCCACCGTGCTGGCGTGCTTCTGGGGCGACGGCATCTATCGGTCCGACGACGCGGGCGCGACCTGGCTCCCCAAGAAGATCGGATTGCCTTCGGGATGGGGACAGTACCTGTTCGCCGTCGACGGTGAAGGCCAGCATTCACTCGCCGGATTCCTGCGCGACGGTGCGCTGCGGAGCACTGACGCGGGAGACCTGTGGATCGAACCCGCCTCGGGCATCGCCGGCACCGGCATCACCGGAATGGTCGTGGATGCCGCGCGTTTGGTGGTGACCGTCGGCGGAGACCGGATCTTCTACACCGATGATGACGGTGACACGTGGGAGAGCACGCAGACCGGCATCCCGGCGACCGCTCAGGTTCGTGCGATCGCGACCGCTGCCACCGACCTGTTCGTCGGCACCCAATACGAAGGCGTCCTGCGCTCGAAGGACCAGGGCGGGACGTGGATGCCGGTCAACACCGGCTTCCCGGAGTACAACGGCACGGCGGGAAATCAGTACCGCGAGGTCGGCGGCATCGCCGGCGTCGCCGACGTGGTCGTCGTAGGCACGGGCGTCGGCTTCCAGGTGATCAACGGGAGCTTCGTGATCACCGGAGGCGGCATGTTCCGCTCCACTGACGATGGTGACTCCTGGGTGGAAGCGAACGTCGGCTATCCCGTGATCGGCACCGACAACTTCGGCACTCCCGTGTACGACCCGGCCGTTTCGGTGAGCACGGTCGGAAGCACCGTCCTGACGAGCGGTTTCGAGCGGGGAATCTTCCGCAGCACCAACCAAGGACAAACCTGGAGCGCGGCCAACACCGGCCTCCCGGTGAGCGGATCCCGGCGTCCCGAGTTCTCCCGCTTCGTCGAGCTCGACGGGGTGATCTACGGGGGCGCGATCGGCTTCTCGATCGGGACCGGCGGCTTCGGACTCTTCCGTTCGACCGACGGCGGCGCGTCCTGGGCGCTCGCCAACAACGGGATTCCGGCGGGACGGAGCATCGATGCGTTGCTCGTCCACGGTGGCTCCCTCTACGCCTGCGTCAACGCCCCGCTCGGCCCCGCGATCGACGACGGCGTGTACCGGTCGACGGATCAGGGCGGATCGTGGGAGCTGCTCGGAACCGGCCTGGACGCACTTTCCCCTGGCGAGCTGGCCGCGTCCGGCGCACGGATCTTCGCAGGGACCAGCGCGTTCGGTGTCTGGCGTCTCGACGAGCTCGATCCCGCCGATGTGCCCACTCCGTCCGTCGCCGGATTCGCGGCAATGGAGCCCCCCGTGCCGAACCCCGCGCGGAACGAGTGCTCCGTCGCGTTCACGCTGTCGACGACCGAGCCCGTCGCGCTGACGTTGCACGATGCCGGCGGTCGCCTGCTGCGGACGTTGGATGTGACGCGGGGACCGGGGCGGCATGTCGTGCCCATCTCCGTACGCGAGCTGCCGGCGGGCGTTTACTATCTGTCCCTGCGCGGCCTGTCGACCGGCGATGGCGGCCGATCTGCGGGAGGGCCGATCTCGAGCAC
>JAGQHR010001039.1 GCA_020431745.1 Candidatus Eiseniibacteriota bacterium | reverse complement strand
TCCGACCCGCGTCGGTCGACAACGTCTACTTCCCACAGATCGAGGTCGTCGGCGACATCGCCTCATCGGTGGAGCGCCTGGCCGCGGCCACCGGGAAGTGCGACGCCCACGACTTCACCTACTACCACCGCGTCCGCGAGCATCTCCGGAAGCACCTGCGTGAGGGTTCGGAGGATCCCGGCTTCCCGATCAAGCCACAGCGATTGGTCTGGGATGTCCGCCGGGTGCTGCCGGATGACGGGGTCATCGCGCTCGACAACGGCGTCTACAAGATCTGGTTCGCGCGCAACTACCCGGCGAAGCGCGCCAACACCGTGCTCCTCGACAACGCGCTCGCCACGATGGGCGCCGGCTTGCCCTCCGCCATGGAGGTCGCGCGGCTCCATCCCGATCGTCGCGTGATGGCGATCTGTGGCGACGGCGGCTTCATGATGAACAGCCAGGAGCTCGAGACCGCGATGCGACTCGGGCTCGATCTCGTGGTGCTGATCCTCCGCGACGATGCCTACGGGATGATCCGCTGGAAGCAGTACGCGATGGGCCTCCCCGACTACGGTCTCCAGTACGGGAATCCCGACTTCCCCAAATACGCGGAGGCTTACGGCGCCCACGGCCACCGCGTCGAGAGCGCAGAAGCGCTCGTGCCACTCCTCGAACGGTGCTTCGAGGAGCGCGGCCTCCACGTCGTCGAGGTGCCCGTCGACTACAGCGAGAACCAACGCGTGCTGGTCGACGAGCTGCGCCAGAAGGTGTGCCTGGTGTGAGCGAACGGCGCGGGTGGCTAACCGCTCGGCGCCGCCATCTCCTCCTGAGTTCTCCCTCGCTCCATGCCCCGCGAAGATCGCGAGCCGTCGCCGATCGAGAGGCAGATCGAGGCCGAACGTGGCGCGGCTCGGACACGAGCTGTCGTTGCGTGCGAAGTCACCCACTCGCCGCCGGTCTTCGAAGGGTGGTGTGGGGGTTTGCTTCGAGAGGGGCATCTTGTCTGGAGGAGATGCCCGGGCCGTCGAGCGCATTCCACTTTCCGACCGGTGATCCTGGAGGTTCTCCCCAGACGGTTCGGGGCGCCGGGTACTGCTGGCCCCCGTGCGTGCGACGGTCGTCGGTGACGATGACGGTCGCAGCGCGGCTCGAATCCTGTCGGTAAATTCGGGGCCCACTTCGTATGAGTGAATCTCCGAAAGTTCTGGGATTGTTGTTGACGGATTTCGCGATGCAAACCGGGAGGACCCAGCGTCCGGATCTGACGCATCGCTCAACGGTGCTGACGTTTCCTCTGACGGACGCAGTGCGATCGAAGTCACGTCGAAGGTTCGCCTGCACGCGTTCGTCGCCTGAGCCTAGGAGCCCGTTGGAAAACCCATTCCGGCCGAGAGCCCGAGCTTCCGTCGGCCAGCACTCCCGCCGAAACTCGACGTATCCACCAATACGCCTGCGTTTCGTCGGAAGCACGGGCCTCGGAATCTCGAACCCTCTGCTCGAAGCAGTTTCTCAACGGACTCCTGGCCCCAGATGGAGCTCAGATGATGACCGGAGTGCCCGGCGGGCACGGGGCGCAAAGCTCGAAGTCGACCTGAATCAGCCACTGATCCCAGATCTGACCGTAGGCGCTCAAGATCTGCACCTTATCACACAAACAATCCAGGTTGAACGTGATGCAGAT
>JAGQHR010001038.1 GCA_020431745.1 Candidatus Eiseniibacteriota bacterium | reverse complement strand
GAGCTCCTGCCGCAGCCGAGCCTTGGGATTGAGCTCCAGGCGCTGGTCGCGAAGCCGCTCGCGATGCTCCGAGAGAAAGTCGGCCCGCCGCAGCGTCGAGGAAATAGCGGCACCTGCATAATCGTCGATCCCGGCAACCAGCTCGTCCATCCGCAGCCGGCGCGCCGTCCCTCCGGCCTTGGGATTGCGCAGCAGCAGCAATCCCCCGTGGACGGCCCGCACGCCATGTTCCCGGAAGTAGCCGGCCCACTCCTCCACCGTCGGCACGGCTCGGGGCGTCGCGAGCTTCATCTCGTCCCGCCGCACGTCGATGTAGGCTTCCGGACGCATCGTGTTCGCACGGTAGATCCAGGCATCGCACGCGGTCTCGGCCAGCCACTCGGAGATCCGGGCCTCCCAGGGCTGGCCCTCGACCTCCACCCACTCGAAGACCATCTGGAAGCAACCGTCCTCGGTCAGGAAGGCGGGCGCCTGCCGGACCAGCTCTCGGCAGAATCCGTCGAGCGCGACCTGGTTGCCGTAGCAGACCAGATCGCTCGCGGGCGTCAGGACGAACGGCGGATTGCACACGATGAGATCGAAGGTCTGCCCCTCGACGGGCAGGAACGTATCTCCGACCAGGACGGACACGTTGTCGATCCCGTTGAGCCAGGCGTTGAAGGTCGTATGGGCGGCTGCACGCTCGTTGATGTCCGTCAGCCAGACGTGACCGCTGTGGCGCGAGGCGGCCAGTCCCTGGATGCCGTTCCCGGCCCCGAGATCCAGGGTCCGTGCGACCGGATCGCGACGCGTGAAACGCAGCAACGAGTGGCCGACGGGGTTGATCCCGAGCACCAGTGAGGACTCATCGCCGGTACCCTCCGCTTCCCTCATCACGGCCAAGGGATCGGAAACGAGGTAGAGCGAGCCGAACGGCGCGAGCAGCACCGGTGACCGGCGGCCATTCGTGCCATCCTCCAGGAGGCCGACCTCGAACAACAGGGCCCGAATCCCCTGGGGCAGGCCGTTCAGGTCATCGTCCGAGAGCGTGTCGTGGAGAAGGAAGAGCCGTCCGAGCAGCGCGAGAGGGTCGGAACCGGTCAAAGACGATCGAACCCGATCGTACGCCGGACTGCGCGGCACCGGCGGGGACCAGATCCCGAGCCGATCGCGCATCCCGGCGGAAGTGAATCCGGCCTCCCGGAAGTAGGAACGAAGCTCCTGCGATCGTTGCGGGCTCGACGGACGTAGTCCGATCGATCCGTCCGAGTTCGTCACGATGGTTGCCTCCCCCTTGTCCGCATTTGCCGTGGGGCCTCTTGACCGGTCGTCGGCCGAGCATGGCACGTCGGACCAGCGGACGCCACCGGACCCTGCCCGCCACCGGCCGATCCACCCGCGTCCCGCCCCTTTCGAAAAAAAGGAAAAAAGTCTGCGGGAAGACGCCCGGTTTTGCGCTTTCTCCATTGAGGGGGAGGCCGCTCCGGATATCGGAGGGATGTCCGGATCCCCGTCGATCAGCGACCCATGGAGAGCCATGGGAAAGTGGGACGGGCGAGGCTGCCGCGATTCTGTCGCGGTAGCCTCTCCGTCATGAACCCTGACCCTGCTCGCGGATGCGGTGCTCGAGCTGATCGATCGCCTTCTTGGCCGTCCGCAGATCGACCCGATGATCTTCCCGATATC
>JAGQHR010001037.1 GCA_020431745.1 Candidatus Eiseniibacteriota bacterium | reverse complement strand
CCGGGAGCAACGCACCACCGTCCCCGCGCAGATCCCAGAACAGCGAGCCCGCGCTGCCGGTGCCGGAGGACGACGTTCCGTCGCCGTCACCAGACCAGTGGAGCGACCGCACACGCCGGCCGGAGGCGTCGAACACGTCGATGTCACCCGCGGCGCCCGACGCCAAACGGAGCCACAGGTGATCGACCGCCGGATTCGGATACGCCGCGACGGCGCCGGTCAGACCGCCTCCCTCGGGAACACTCGTGACGCCGCACCCGATTCCGTACGCTCCGATGAGTCCACAGCCGTCCGACTGGGCGGGTGCGCAGGGAGAGCTCGCGTCGATCGAGAAGTCGCCGGACGAAGCGTCGCAGAACAGGGGATCGGCCGAGACGTTTCCGTCCGTCCCGGTCGGGTCCGGCCAACCGGCGTACTCCGAGGCGCCGCTGCTCCAGACGTCGTTGCATTCCCAGGCGAGTGGGGCGATGTCGGCGGTGGTGACGCCGCCGCCGTCGCTCCGATTGCCGGCGACCAGGTTGTTCCGGAACTCGATGGCCGAGACCGTCATGTAGATCGCCGCGCCGTCGACGAGGGCGGTGTTGCCGACCAGCGTGTTCCCTTCCACGAGCCCGGTGCTCTCGTAGAAGTAGAGCGCGCCGCCGCGGCCGCGCAATCCGTTCTCCGCGTACTGCACGCTGTCGGTGTTCGCGTAGAACAGGTTTCCGCGGATCGTCGCGTTGGAGTACTGCGCGAAGATCGCGCCGCCTTGCAGCGATTGGTTACGCCGGAAGACGTTGCCTTCGATGGTGGCGGAGGCGAGCTCGAGCGAGATCGCGCCGCCCTGACCCTGACCGGACTCGCCGTCCCATCCGTCGGTGAGGTTTCCGGTGAAGAGATTGTCCTCGATCACCACCGAGTGCGCGCCCATGAGGCGGAGCGCGCCACCCTGGCCGGGTGTGCCGGTGTCGGAGATGTTCGCGTTGTCCCGGAACTCGTTTCCCCGCACGGTCCCGCCGCTACGCAGGATGACCGTGCTGAATCCACATTCGCGGAACACGTTTTCCTCGATCAGGATGCTCGGACTGTAGCTGGAGACGGCGGGGGAGAAAGCGTGGATCTCGTTGCCGCGGACCACCGTTTCGGGGCCTTCATCCTGCAAACCGTTGTAGCCGTAGAATGGCGGCTCCCAGAGACAACCTTCGATGCGGGTGCGATGCGCGGTGGGACGAGTCCGCGCCACCGCGTCCTGGGGCAACAGGCTCACATCCTCCAACGCGAAGTCGTCCGCTTGCACGTCGAACATCGGTACGAACTGGGTTGCGAGAAGGATCGCGCTTCGTGGCGGCTCGCTGCGGAGCGTCAGGTTCGCCGTCGTCACCGCGATGGGATCGACGTCGTACTGCCCGGGCGCGACGAGGATCTCGTCTCCGGGTTGGGCGACCTGAAAAGCTCCTTCGATGGTCGCGACATCCCCGGGAACGAGGATCACCGCCGCCACGGCCGATGCGCCGGGTGACGTGCCGAGTCCCGCCGCCGCTGCGACGAAAAGGCCGAACCGCCACGGAAGCCCGGGCCGCCATCTAGGCACAGACCGCCACAGGGGTCCGGAACGCGGTCGCATTTCCGGTGAGCGAGCGACCGGTGGACTGGAACAGACAGGAAATACTGAAGACTTGGGGTTCATA
>JAGQHR010001036.1 GCA_020431745.1 Candidatus Eiseniibacteriota bacterium | reverse complement strand
CGCCGTGCCGGCGTCCCACGGGTTGGGCATCACGAAACAGCCCTGGGCGTGGAGCTCCCGAAATCGAGTTGTCGTGTCCGGCGCCGTCATGAGACATCCTCCACTCGTTCCGGGTTCTCCTCCAGCCGAATCCCCCACCAGGGGGATGTCTTCGAGAGCCCTCGAATCCTCCGTTGCGTGGCCGCTCCGGGTGGCGATACTCTCACGTTCGTCCGGATGGTGCGACGGCCGGTTCCGGACGAGCCGATCGGACGACCCGATCGGAACACCCGCAAAGAACGTCAACGGAATCGATGCGTAGACTCATTCGAGATTGCGGCAATCGCCTTCCCTTCACCTGAGGGCGCGCACGAACGCGGCAGCGGGACTGCGCTTCGGTGATTCGTTCTCGATAGGGGTCGTCGTCCAACTCGAACCCAACGTCAGCAGACACGTCGACATCCCTCCCCTTCAGCCAGACGCAACTCCCCTTCCGCCCTTCGTCGGGTCCGTCGAACTCACAAAGTCGGGTTTGGAACCTCACACCCAATGGGGGAATGCCTTCATGAAGCGTCTGTGGTTGTTGATGCTGCCGCTGGCTCTGCTGGCCCAGCCGAATCGTTCGCTCGCCGGCGGCTGCGGGTGAGTGCCCGTCTCGCTTCCCGTGGGGGAGCAGTTCAAGTCTTATGTCACCGGGGCGCTCCGCACGTCCTACTCGTTCACCTTCTCCGACACCGACCACTACTACATCGGCACCGAGCGTGACGATGCAACCGAGACCAACGTCGCACCCGCGACCAAGGGCCTCGAGCACGTCCTCGGGATCGAGTACGACCTCGCCCATGGCATCACCGCGATCGCGGAGATTCCGTTCGTCCACACCGAGCAGAGCCGGGAGCTCGGCGGTGTCGCCGGCACCATGGAGGCCAACGGGCTCGGGGACATCCGTCTCCTGGGACGCTACTGGCTTCGCGACAGCGTGACCGGTCCCCGTTGGTACGGATCGGCGGGAATTCGCATTCCCACCGGGAAATCCGACGGCCAGTTCAAGCGGCAGAATGGGACCTACGTGACCAAGGACCTCGCGGCCCAAGAGGGTACCGGCAACGCTGCCGGCATCGTCGAGCTGGGCGGCAACGTCCCGCTGGGCGCACGGTTCGGAATGGCCGTGTCAGCGCGGTACATCTTCACGCCGTCGGCCACGACCGTGAACAACTTCCGCAACGAGCTGACCGGTAACGGCCCCGAGAAGAACTCCGACTCGGACGCTCTCGCGACCCAGCTCAGCTTCATCATGCCGGTGAGCATGGGCAACGGCCCGCTCAGCCGGGTGTCGCTGAGCGCCTTCCTGGATTGGGCGTGGGTTCCGTACGACGACCTCTTCGGTAAGACCGAAGGGTTCCGTCGCGCCGGACCCATCATTGCGGTCGGCCCCGGTGTCGGCTGGTCTCCCACGGACGCCTTCACCATTTCCGCGGGAGTTCCGCTCACCATCTACCGCGACGTCCAGCAGAACGGCGGAAACGTGCAGGAGTGGACGTTCCAGCTGGGGCTGTCCTACGACGTCCTGCAGGGAGGGGGTATCTGAGCCGGATGGAGGACCGTGCCGGGCCCACGCCCGCACCGCGTGACCATCCCTGGGAGGGTCTGCCTTCCGCGTGGAGCTTCGAATCTCGCTTCGACGGCGGAG
>JAGQHR010000103.1 GCA_020431745.1 Candidatus Eiseniibacteriota bacterium | reverse complement strand
CGAGGTTGTCGGACTCGGTCGCGCCGCTCGTGAAGACGATCTCCTTGGTCTCCGCGCCCAACGCGGACGCGATCCTTCCGCGGGCGACCTCGGCCGCTTCGTCCGCTTCCCATCCGAAGCGATGGACCCGGCTCGCCGCGTTCCCGTAGCGCTCGGTGAGATACGGCATCATCGACTCGAGCACCAGCGGATCGAGCCGAGTGGTGGCAGCGTTGTCCATGTAGATCGGGGGTCCGCCCTGTGCCATGACTCGTTCTCCTCGGGTCGCTCCCGTCGTGGGCGGTTCGCTCGCGAACGATCCGCGCCGAACCGATCGATCGCCCGCCGCGTTGCCCAAAGGGTGGGACTCGGCCCGTTTGTCTCGATCTCCCCCGACTTCCGAGGGAGCGCAGGTCACTTTTCCTTCGATGCCGCGCGGAATCAAGCGCTTGGCGTTGTATACTCATCCCATCTTCGGGGAACTGGCGCGTCCCATCCATGCCCGCTCCCGGCGGGCTCGCTCGTGGGAATCGGAGGCTTCGTGTCCGAGCTCAAACGCAACATGCATCCGGCCAAAGTCGTTCCCCTGCCCGAAACCCGACGAGTCAGCTGGGTTCCGGTGGCGCTCGAATTCACGCATCAGCTCGTCGTCGCCTGCTGGACCGGCAGTTTGGTCGGGCTCAGCTTCGTCGTGGTGCCGGGTCTGTACGGCACTCTCCGCGATCCCAACGAAGCCGCCTGGTCATGCCTCGATCTCATCATGCGTCTCGACTTCATCGCGGGAGGCGCCGGCGCGTTCCTCCTCCTGACGACCTTGCTCATGTATCTGCTGGCGCTGCGGACGAGCCGCGCGACGCTCACCCAGACCGGCGTCCTGATGGCGATGACGGCCGCCGCGGTGGCGAATCACGTCCTCGTCGCTCCCAAGATGGCGGCGCTCCTGCGGACCGCTCCCGATCTGTTGACGGGGACCGATCTCGTGACGCGTGGTCGGTTCGACGATCTTTCCCGCATGGGAATGGGACTGCTCGCCTTCCAGATCGTCCTGGGCGCCTCGCTGCTCTTCCTCGGCGTGCGCCGGTGGTATCGCTACGTAACCCCGACGCGCACCCCCCGGCTGTCCCTGATCGGCGAATAGCTCGTCCGGATCGTCGGTCCGGCCGCACGCGAACGATCTCGACCGCCGGCCCGTCCCCACCGGGGAGGCTCTCAGACCTCGAGCTGCTCCACTGCCCGGTCCCCCGGCACCGGGTCGTCCTCGTGGACGCCGCGGGCGAGCAGCGTGTGGCTCGTCGCCTGCCCGATCTCGACCCGGACCAAGGTCCCGATTTCCGGGCCCCCGGGGAGGATCACCGTCTTGCCGTCCGCGCTCTTTCCCACGAGATGCGCGGGATCCCTTCGCGAGACCCCTTCGACCAGGACCTCGACGGCGCGCCCGACCCAACGGGTGTAACGCTCGTGGGAGATGCGCTCCTGCAGCTCGATCACCCGCTGCAGCCGCGCCGCCGCGATCTCGTCGGCGATCTCCTCCGCGCGCAGCTTGCGATGCGCGTAGGTGCCGCTGCGGGGCGAGTAGCGGAAGAGGAAGGCCGAGTCGTACCGCACTTCCTCGATGAGCGAGCAGGTCTCCGCGAAATCCTCTTCGGACTCTCCCGGATAGGCCACGATGATGTCGGTCGAAAGGCCCGCATCGGGAAGGTGGCGACGAATGGTGTCGACGAGCGACCGATACTGCGCGCGATCGTGCCCGCGCTTCATCGCCTCCAGCATCCGATCCGAACCTGATTGCACCGGCAGGTGAAGCTGGGGACAAAGGCCGGGACGCTCCGCCATGAGCGCGAAGACCTCTTCCTCGAACTCCGCGGGATGCGGCGAGGTGAACCGGACCCGAAGAAGCCCCGGCACCCGGGAGACGTGATCGAGCAGGTGCACGAACCGGTGGGCGCCGTGATGCCAGGAGTTCACGGTCTGTCCCAGCAAGGTCACGGCCCGCGCGCCCTGGGCGACCGCGGACTCGACCTGCCGGATGACGTCGTCCAGCGGCAGCGACTTCTCGCGCCCGCGCGTCAACGGAACGACGCAAAAGGTGCAGAAGCGATCGCACCCGCGCATGATCGGCACGAACGCATGCACGCCTTCGACGGAAACGGGATCGAGATCGGAGTAGTCCTCGTCGTCCAAGCGCAGATCGAGCGTCGGCTTCTGCGCCGCCGCCTCCACCAGCTCGGGCAGGCGACGGTACGAGTCCGGTCCCAGGAAGAGGTCGACCTGCGGCAGCCGATCGAGCAGCTCCTTGCCGAGGTGCTTCGGCATGCAGCCGGTCACGCCCAGAACCAGATCGGGACGGATCCGCTTGAGCTGACCGAGCTGGCGGATGCGGGCCCGGACCCGGTCCTCGGCACGCTCACGGATCGCGCAGGTGTTGAGGAGAACCAGGGAGGCTTCCTGCACGTCCTCGGTGGTCCGAAACCCTGCGTCCTCCAGGACGTGGCTCATGAGGGCGGAGTCGGCCACGTTCATCTGACAGCCGTAGGTTTCGATGTAGACGCGCTTCAAGACGGGGAGCCCTCCCGGACGGGTTCGCTGGCCGAGGGAGCGCCGCTGGGGTCTCCCTGGAGTTCGTCGTCGATGAGCGTACCAGACATCGTGGCCGCTCCTGTGGGTTCGATCCGGACGCGCAGCAGTCGATGTGGCGGCGGCGTGGACCCCGTCCAGGGGAAGCGGACCCGGATGTAGTTGTCGGTCAGCCCCTGCCAATGCGCATCACCCGCCGGCCCCTCCGGCAGGACGCGTTGCACGGTTCCGCGCAGACGCTCGAAGTAGCGGCGCCGGAGCGCCCCACCCAGCTGCCGGAGCGTGCTGCTCCTCCGCTTGCGCTCTTCCACGGGGACCTCGTCGCCGAGGCGCGGTGCGGGTGTGTCCGGACGCTCGGAGTAGGAGAAGACGTGGAGGTACGCCAGGGGAAGCGACGCCAAAAACGCCCGGGTCGATTCGAACTGCGCGTCGGTCTCGCCCGGGAATCCGACCAAGACGTCGGCCCCGACCGCGAGCTCAGGGATCGCTCGCACCGCGGATTCCACGACTGCCGCGTAGCGCACCGGATCGTAGCGGCGGTTCATCCTTTTGAGAACGGTGGCGTCTCCGCTCTGGAGAGGGAGATGGAGATGGCGACAGAGCTGCGGATGACGCGCCAGGCGATCGATCCAGGAGGGTTCGACGTACTGCGGCTCCAGGGAGTTCAGCCGCAGTCGCAGGAGGTCCGGGACCGTCGCGAGGGCGTCCAGGAGATCCGGCAACGATCGCTCCGGAATGAGGTCGCGCCCCCAGAGCGCGGTGTTGATGCCTGTGAGAGCGATCTCCCGATATCCGGAGCCGACGAGACGGCGGGCCTCCTCGAGAGTCCGGTCGAGGGGCCGACTCCGGCTGGCGCCCCGGACCTGGGGAATGACGCAGAAGGTGCAGTGCTCGTCACAGCCGTCCTGGATCTTGAGCGTGGCGCGGGTGCGTCGTCCCTCGGTCCCGCCTCCATAGGACGCAAAGGTCCGGAGCGTGGGATCGGCATCCACCCGAATCCGGGGGACTGCCGGCGCGTCTTCCGTGGATGGCGCTCCGCGGTCGGCATCGAGGATCCACTGCGCCAGCGACGGCTTCTCCTGATTCCCGACCACCCAGGCGACGCCGTCGATCGCGGCGAGAGCCTCGGGATGGCGTTGCGCGAGGCACCCGGTCGCGACGACCCGCCCACCGGCGCGCTGCGCTCTCCGGAGGAACTGTCGGCTGTCGGAGTCGGCCGCCGTGGTCACCGTGCACGTATTGACGACGGTCCAGTCCGCGGGGCGTCCGAACGGAACGACCTCATAGCCCGCGTCCTCGAGCTGGCTGAGGAGGCATTCCATCTCTTCGAGGTTCGCCTTGCAGCCCAATGCGTGGACGGAGACCGTCGGTCGGCCGCTCTTTCGCGCGGGGATGCAGTCCGGATCGGTGCCGGGACGCGTCCGACCCTGCGCCTCGATCCGCGCCGTCGACTCTGCTCCTTGCGATGCCAACCGCTCTCCTCCGTAGCGACCCGTGGTCTGCCACACCGCGCTCTGGTTACCGGCACGCCCGGCCGGCCGGTCCACTTCCATGTTCCACCTCCCGCCGGCGAGCCCGGGATCGGAAGGATCGCGGAAGGCCGGACTCGCATGCGGGATGTCCGAACTCGGGGCAGTCTAGCACCGGAAAGCGCTTGGGACGGCGCCGGGGGTGACATACAGTAGTTGCGGCTCTCCCGACGAATCAACCCGATTAGGGAGTCTTATCCGCGCGAGGGGCCGGAAATGCAGATCGAAACCCTCAAGATCTTCTGCGACATCCTGGAGACGCGCAGCTTCTCCAAGGCCGCGAGCCTCAACTACATTTCCCAATCTGCGGTCAGCCAACAGGTGCGGAGCCTGGAGGAGCGCTACCATCGCAAGCTCATCGAGCGGGGCAAGCGCACTTTGACGGCGACCCAGGCAGGGGACGTCCTCTATCGCGGCGCGAAGGAGATCCTCGAACGCTTCGTCGCGATGGAGAACCGGCTCGAGGTGCTGTCCAACTCGATCGTGGGCACGCTCCGTGTGGCGACGGTGTACAGCGTCGGGCTGCACGAGCTCCCTCCCTATCTCAAGGCCTTCATGCGACGCTACGCTTCGGCGAACGTACGTCTGGAGTACAGCCGGGCCAACCGGATCTACGACGACGTCAGCTCCGGAGTCGTCGATCTGGGAATCGTCGCGTATCCGGTGCGACGCTCGGGGCTCGAGATCCTTCCTTTCCGGCAGGACACCCTGGTGGTGATCACCCCCCCGAGCCATGAGCTCGCGCGTCTCGAGAAGATCGACGTCCCCCAGCTCTCGCGTCAGCCCTTCGTCGCCTTCGAGCGGGACGTCCCGACTCGTCGCGCCGTCGACCGGTTGCTCCGTGCCCACGGATGCGCCGTCGAGATCCTGATGGAGTTCGACAACATCGAGACGATCAAGCGCGCCGTCGAGGTCGAGTCGGGGATCTCGATCGTGCCGCTCATCACGGTGCGAGCCGAGGTGAAGGCGGGAACCCTCGTGGCGATTCCGTTTTCCAAGGGCGGCCTGCACCGGAGCCTCGGCATTCTGGTGCGCAAGGGACGCGAGCGACCGCAAATCATGGAGGAGTTCATCCGGATGTTGCAGTCGGGAGATCCGGAAGAAAGCTGATCGTTTGGTTCTTTTTGCGTGCGCGCGCGATTCAAACGACGCGCGAACAATCGCTTCCGGACAGCCGACGACCTTTGGGAAATCCGAAATCCCAAAGACCTTGTTCCCCTCCCACATTTAGTGCTAACTTGCCGCGCGGCCCACTAGATGTACGGGTCGCATCCCCACAGGGGCCATTCATTTCCGTGGAAGCGCGCCAAAGGCGTGCGCTTCTGAAGAATCTTACTCGTAATCAATCGATTGCGCCTTACGGCAGGGAGACTCGAGCATGGCTCGAATGGATTCGAGAAGCGGCCTCGATCCCGATTACGGATCGGACCGCTACAGCACCGGACCCACGGTGCGACGGGGGCTCCGGATCGCGCGACGGTTTACCCGACCCGGAATGCATCCCTTCGATGAAGTGACCTGGGAGCTCCGGACCGCCACCCTCACGAACGATCGTGGCGAAGTGCTCTTCGAACAGGCGGGTGTCGAAACTCCCGCCTTCTGGTCGCAGATGGCCACCAACGTCGTGGTCTCGAAATACTTCCACGGCGCGATCGGCACTCCCGAACGGGAGACTTCGGTACGGCAGCTCGTCGGACGCGTGGTCGAAACGATCACCCGGTGGGGCCGCGAGCAGGGCTACTTCGAGACCGAGGCCGATGGCGACGCCTTCGAAGGGGAGCTGGCGCATCTCCTCCTCCACCAGAAGGCGGCCTTCAACTCGCCGGTCTGGTTCAACGTCGGAGTGGAAGAGAAGCCGCAGTGTTCCGCGTGCTTCATCAACTCCGTCGCCGACAGCATGGAATCGATTCTCGAGCTGGCCAAGACCGAGGGAATGCTCTTCAAGTGGGGATCGGGCTCGGGGACCAACTTCTCCTCGATCCGTTCCTCCCGCGAGCCGCTCAGCGGCGGCGGCACCGCGTCCGGCCCGGTCTCCTTCATGCGCGGCTACGATGCGTTCGCCGGAGTGATCAAGTCCGGTGGAAAAACCCGACGCGCGGCCAAGATGGTGATCCTCGACATCGACCACCCGGACATCGAAGACTACATCCACTGCAAGGCAGACGAGGAGAAGAAGGCCTGGACGCTGGTCAACGCCGGCTACGACGCGTCGATCGACGGTCCCGCCTACTCCAGCGTCTTCTTCCAGAACAGCAACAACTCCGTGCGGGTCACCGACGAGTTCATGCGGGCCGTGGAGGAAGACGCCGTCTGGTGGACGCGCGCCGTCCGGACCCAGGAGCCCTTCCATTCCTATCGGGCCCGGCATCTCTATCGAGAGATCGCGGAAGCGGCCTGGCAGTGCGGCGATCCCGGCGTGCAGTTCGACACTACGATCAACAACTGGCACACCTGCGCCAACACCGACCGGATCTACGCGTCCAATCCCTGCAGCGAGTACATGTTCCTCAACGACACCGCCTGCAACCTGGCGAGCCTCAACCTCATGAAGTTCCGGACGGGCACGGGCGATCTCGACGTCGATGCCTTCCGGCACGCGGTGCGGATCATGATCCTGGCCCAGGAGATCGTCGTCGACGCTGCCTCCTATCCGACGGAGAAGATCGGCAAGAACAGTCACGCCTTCCGCCCGCTCGGCCTGGGCTACGCCAACCTCGGCACCTACCTGATGTCGCGGGGCATTCCCTATGACAGCGATCAGGGCCGTCACGTCGCCGCCGCGGTGACCGCGCTCATGACCGGGGAGGCGTATGCCTGCTCGGCCGAGGTCGCGTCCGCCATCGGGCCCTTCGCCGGATTCCCCGACAATCGCGAGCCGATGCTGAAGGTGATTCGCAATCATCGCGCCGCCGTCGCGAACGTCGATCCGGGTCTCGTGCCCGAGCGGCTGCTCGCCGGCGCGCGGCAGAGCTGGGAACAGGCGGAGGAGCTGGGACGTCTGCACGGCTACCGCAACTCGCAAGTGACGGTGCTCGCTCCCACCGGAACGATCGCGTTCATGATGGATTGCGACACGACCGGGATCGAGCCGGACATCGCGCTCATCAAGTACAAGAAGCTGGTGGGCGGCGGCATGCTCAAGATCGTCAACCAGACGGTGCCGGAGGCGCTGGAGTATCTCGGCTACACCCCCGAGCAGCGGCGCGACATCCTCCTCTATCTGGAGGAGCAGGAGACGATCGAGGGCGCTCCCCATCTCAAGGCCGACCATCTCCCGATCTTCGACTGCGCGTTCCGTCCCCGGAACGGGACCCGCAGCATCCACTACATGGGACACGTGCGGATGATGGGGGCGGCCCAGCCTTTCCTCTCCGGTGCGATCTCGAAGACGGTCAACATGCCGAACGAAGCGACCGTCGAAGATGTCGAAAAGGTCTATCTGGAAGCGTGGAAGCAGGGCCTCAAAGCGGTCGCGATCTACCGCGACGGATGCAAGCGGGCCCAACCGCTCAACACCGGCAAGGACACCGTGAGCGAGGCGGCGCCCGCTCCGGTGGCGGCCCCCACTCAGGGGAGTTCGCCGCGCGAACCGCAGCGGCGCCGGCTCCCGGACGAACGGCAGGCGATCACGCACAAGTTCTCGATCGCGGGCCATGAAGGCTATCTCACGGTGGGTCTCTACGAAGACGGAACGCCCGGAGAGATCTTCATCACGATGGCCAAGCAGGGCAGCGTGATCAGCGGACTCATCGATTGCTTCGCGACCGCGATCTCGATGTCGCTGCAGTACGGTGTCCCGCTCAAGGCGCTCTGCGACAAGTTCACCCACACGCGGTTCGAGCCGTCGGGCATCACCACCAATCCGGACATCCGCATCGCGAAGTCGGTCGCGGATTACATCTTCCGTTGGCTGTGGCTGAAGTTCTTGAGTGACGACGGTCCGCGGGTGTATCGCGAGACCACGATGGAAAAGGCTTCGGGACGCGCGCCCGCGGACGCGGGTCGGCCGAGCGCGGCTCCGGCGACGACGAAGACCGGAACGAGCGAGGCGGAACCGGAGGAGTACCGGCTGGAAGCCGACGCTCCGACCTGTCCCGAGTGTGGATCGCTGATGGCGCGCAATGCTTCGTGCTATCGGTGCTATAACTGCGGAACGACCAACGGCTGTTCCTGAAGTGGTGGGAGGCGGAGGGGCGCACGCGCGCTCCTCCGCTCTCCGATGCAACCGGGTCCACCAGAAAAGAGAGAGCCCGATCGGCCGGAC
>JAGQHR010001035.1 GCA_020431745.1 Candidatus Eiseniibacteriota bacterium | reverse complement strand
GATCGCTCACGCCTGGAGTGACGTCTGGGCCGGTTGGTTGGGCCGAATCACCTCAGGCGCGTGAGAATCTCCTTGGAGCTCTGGATCTCGGCCCCCTCTTCGTAGCCGACATGCTGATAGAACTACGGGGACCGAACGTGGGTCGTCTTAGTCCACACGGATGAGGCGGATCGCAGCCGCCCCTTCCTTCGTCGCGACGCGCGCGAAGTAGGTGCCGGCAGGCGCTCTCCGTCCCTGATTCGTCAGGCCGTCCCACTCGATCGCGTGCTCCCCCGCGGTCCGAGCGACGGAGACAACCCGTCGCACCAACGCGCCGCTCGCATCGTAGAGCGCTACCTCGACTGGTCCGGGCGTCTGGTTCGCGTATCGAATCGTCGTTCGCGACCGGAACGGATTGGGCGCGCACGCCAGCAGGAGCGACTCCGGCGACGTTGCCGGAACGCCGGCCACGCTCTCGCTGAACAGAGTCGGCCGATCGAACGGAAAAGTCCCCGCTGCCGCGCGCGGATCGGTGAGCGCGTTCTCGACGAAGTCACGCAGGTCCGCGACGGCGCTTTCGGGAATGTTCACTCCTCCCAACACCAGCGGATCCTGATTGTCCGTGAAGTGCATGTGTCCGATTCCGCGATAGAACTGAATCGCGTCCCCAACGTCGGTGATATGACCGGTATGCATGAGCCGATCCCGCAGTCCGACGTTGCGTAGCGAAGGCACCTTGAACCGTCCGCGGTCGGAAGGATCGTGCGTGACCCCGAACCGGCCCCCGTCGTCGTCGGGATCCCTCAGACCGATGTTCCGAAACGAGTTGTTCGTGAACTGCGGAGACGCGTGGCAGGTCGTGCAGACGTTTCCGAGGAAGGTGATCAGACCACGGCTCTGGGCCGGAGTCATCGTATGGAGGTCCCACGGCGTCTGATCCGGAACGACGGTGCGCTCGTAGGTAGCGATTGCCATTCCGATTCGCGCGGCCGTGATCTCGGAAGTGCCGAAGGCGTCCGCGAAGAGGTCGGCGTACGACGGATCGCCCACGAGAGCGGCCTCCATGTCGGGGGGTAGATCCGACGCGAGAGCCAAGGGTGTCGCGGCGGCGAGCTTCGCGATGACCTCGTCCCAGGTCCGATTCTCATGCGCCATTTCCACGTCGCTGAGAATCGGTGTGACCGCTTGGTTCTCGAGCGCACCGCCCGCGGCGATCACCACGTCGCCGGTTTGAGGATCCCGGAATTCCGAGCCCGCGCGACCGTCCCAGAAGATGAGCGGCGCCCACTGGTTGCCGACGATGCCGATCGACGCGCGCGGTGTCGATTGGACCCCGAAACCGAAGATGTCATCGAAGATCGGTTGGCCGGCCGCGTCTTGTCGCCTGATGCCGGGGGATCCGAAGATATCGTCCTCGGTGCCGAAGACTCCGTCCGCACCTGGATGTTGCCCGACACGCGGATCTACCGATCCGTCCTGATGGCGATGGCAGCTACCGCAGGCCATCGTGTTGTCGCTGGAGAGCTGTTCCTCCCAGAAGAGGAGCTTGCCGAGGATTCGCTTCGGCTCGGTGATCGGGTTCTCTGCCGGCTCGGGCACGGGCGGCAGCTCCTCTTGTGCGAACGAAGCATGCACGGAAAGCAGCGCCGCAAGGACAGCGAGAGCGTACAGCGTGGATGGGATCCGCAGCTT
>JAGQHR010001034.1 GCA_020431745.1 Candidatus Eiseniibacteriota bacterium | reverse complement strand
TCGGGACACTTCGTCGCACCGTCGGGCAAACGGAAGTACTACTACGCGACGGACAACCTCAAGTCACCGGCCTACGTGGGGCTGCTTCCGGAAGACTTCATGGACGTGCTGACCCTCCACGGCCTGCACTTCCAGCACTCCAGCGACACCGGCGTGCTGTTCTTCATGATCGGCGCGGTCTCGCAGTTCGGAAAGGTCGGCGTGGTCTGCATCGGCGACTCGCGCGAGGAAGCGGACGGTCTCTATGAGCACGCGGTCACGATCCTCGATCGTGAAACGGGAGCCGACCGCGAGCTGCAGGGTCGTCCGGCGCCGATCCTGGATTCGGTGATGACCCGGATGGAGTGACTCCGGAGCGCGCGTCGGATTCCCCGGTTCCCTCAGCGCCGGTGGAGCGCCTTCACCTCTCCCCAGCTTGCCGACCGCGTCGGCGTGGGACCGCATTCGTCCGGATTGACGACGCCGATCGAACACTCCAGCTCGAAGAGCGTCTCTCCCCCACCGCTGGTCCCGGCGTCGTATCCGTCGTTAGGGCCGGCGCCGTTCGGACAGCGACCGATGCAGGTCAGGTCTCCACGCGACGCGAGCGGACCGTTCCAGCCCAGCTGATCGACGCGCTCACCGAGATCGTTGAAGAGGTAGGCCAGCTTCGTCTCGGCGAGATCGATGTCCGCGGGAAGTTTCATCGAAGCCACCTCCAGCGGAATGACCAGGCTGAAGGTGACGGGCGCGGTGCTTCCGTTGCCGAAAGCCATGAACCAGCCCCCCGTGATCACGGTCGAGCCGGTCGGGTTGTACACCTCCACGTTGTCGCCCGCGAGGAAACCGCCCCCACCGTTCGGGTCGAGCTCGTTGATGACCAGGCTCACTCCCAGCGTCGGAGGCGGGACGTCGTTCTCGAACCCGAAGGTGCTGCTCAGGTCGAGCGTCCAGTAGTCGGCGTCCTCGGTCGGATCGAGCGGAGGCAGCGCCGCCGCATCGGGCGCACGACACAACGAAACCGTCGCGACGTCATGCGGGAGCGGAGCGCCCCCCTGGTCGCCGTACTGCACGGCGTCCGCGCGACCCTTGAGATCGTCGATGAGGTCGAGGTCGCCGCCGATGTCGTTCATGATCCCGCCCAGGTCGTTGAAGACGCGATACTCGCCGACTCCGAGCAGGATCCCGTCGGGAATCGGGAAGCTCCCCGTCTCCTGGATGGTCCATCCGTCCAGCAGCACCGGATCGGGACCGCTGTTGTAGATCTCGACGCGCTCGGTGCCGCGCACTACGACCTCGTTGAGATAGACCGCCCCCTCGGCGGAACGGCTGAGGGCGCCAAGGGCGAACGCGAGACCGGTCAGGAGGATCGCCCGGGATGCGTGATTCATGTTGTGCTCCTCTCGCGATGGCCCGGTGAGCGAACGCTCCGGGACGGTTGTCGCTAGCCGCTAGCGATCCTGGCGCCGGACCCGACGAGTCCGCTTGCGACGGACCGGAACATCCTGGGGCTGTACCCCATATCGACGCATCCGATGTCGCACGCGCGTCTCGGTCACGCCCAGAAGGCGCGCCGCCTGCGACTGATTCCAACCCGAGAGCACGAGTGCACGACGGATGAGCTGTCCCTCGACGGACATCAAGCGTGCGTCCAAAGTCTCTCCCGGCTTGAGCAGACCGCCGGTCTGTCCTG
>JAGQHR010001033.1 GCA_020431745.1 Candidatus Eiseniibacteriota bacterium | reverse complement strand
GCTCTTCGAGCGTGATGAGCTTGAGCAGCGTGGTCTTGCCCGCGCCGCTCGGCCCCAGCAGGAACACCATCTCCCCCGATCCGATCTCGAGGGTGAGATCTTCCAGCACCCAGCCACGGCGGGAGCCGGAGTACTTCTTGAAGACGTGTTCGAATCGAATCAAGGGGGGCCTCCGTGCCCGAACCCGTTCATTCGTCCCAGGGGTTTTCGATCCGGCGCCTCTCGAGGACCCGGAACATCTCCCGAGCGCGCGATTTCGGCACCGGCCCGGACGGCACCTCCAGCACCTCGATCTCTTCCTCGAAGCGCGCCAGGGAATCCCGAAATCGGATGACGTCGCCGACGTGCACCGGACGCGACGCGCGGGCCGCCTCGCCGTTGACCCAAACTCGACCTCCGTCGCACGCCTTCCCTGCCTGCGATCGCGTCTTGAAGACGCAGAGGTGATTGAGAACCAGGTCGAGCCGCAGCGACCGCCTCCTAGCGGATCACCACTTGTCGTGGCGCTCGATGTAGTACTTGTCCTTCAGCTGATCGAGCAGCTCGCGCAGGTGCGACTCGAGCTCGTCCTGATAGTAGTATTGACGGATCTCGTCCTGGATCTCGTCGAACTGGTATTCCCTCTCCGGCTCCTCTTCGAGGACGCGGAAGATATGATAGCCGTTGTCGCCCGGCGTCGGCTGGGAAACTTCCCCGACGGCGAGCTTGGACACGGTGTCGTAAACCGCACCCTGGAACCCCTGCATCGCCACCCAGCCCAGGTTTCCGTCCTTGGCCCGGGTCGGAGGATCCTCGGAGAACTTGCGCACGGCCTCGGTGAAATCCATCCCGCCCGCGATCTTGGCTCGCGCGGCCCGCGCCCGCTCCTCGGCGGCCGCTTCGTCGGACCGCGTCGCCTTCATCTCGACGAGGATGATCCGCACTTCGGCCCACTGTCCCGCCGGATCCTTGTCGTCGACCTGGAGCAGGTTGTACCCGTAGGGGGTCTGGATCGGCTCGCTGACGACGCCGGTCGGAAGGGCGAACGCGATCGCTTCCAGCTCGGGCGTGAGATCTCCCCGGCGGACGCGACCCAGCGACCCGCCCCGGTCGGCGCTCGTCGGATCGTCGGAGAGCTTGGTCGCCGCGTCGGCGAAACTCATCCCCCCCTGGACCTTCGTGCGGATCTCCCGGGCCCGTGACAGCGCCGCCTTCGTGATCGCCGAGTCGGGACGCACCTGGATGAACAGATCCTGGATCTTCACCGCGCGGGGCCGCTTCGGCAGCTCGCTCTTGTGCTCCTCATAGAACTTCCGCACCCCGTCCTCGGTCACCGTCACCTTCGGGCGGACGTCGCGTTGCACGAGCCGCTGCGCGAGCGCCTGCCGCGTCGCTTCGTCCCGCCACCGGGACTCCAGCGCTTCCAGCGTCAATCCTTCCCGCTTCAGCTCCTCCCGGAACCCGTCCTCGCCGAGCGCTTCCTTGTTGTCCTGCAGCGCCTGCTGCACCTGCGCCTCGATCTCCTCGGTCGGAGCCTCGATCCCCTGCGACTTGGCTTCCAGGTAGAGCAGATGGTCGTCGACCATCCGCTGCACGATGTCCCGGTGCAGCTGGTTGCTCGAGGCGGTATCGCCCGGCGCGATCTGGAACTGCTGGGCCAGCACCTGGAACTGCTCCTCGACCTCGGACCGGAGG
>JAGQHR010001032.1 GCA_020431745.1 Candidatus Eiseniibacteriota bacterium | reverse complement strand
ACCGCTTTTGCCGAGCGGTTTTCCCAGCTCAGATGCACGTGGTCTTCGAAATCCCCGTCCGTGGCGACGAGGTTGTCCGGAGGAAACACGTTCTCCATCATGCCCAGCGGTTGGGATCCTTCATCCGGAGTCGACGAGCCACCATGGTTCGACTTGGCGATGATGGAGTAGTAGTAGTCTTTGTCGCCCTCGGGAACCGGATCGTCGTAGGTCGTCGTGTTCGCCGGGACGGTCGCGATCTCCACGGGCGGCTCCGTGTCCGACTCGCGCACGATCGAGTAGAACTCCTCGTCCGGCGCGTCTTCCCAAATCAGCTCGATGCGATCTTCGTAGGTCCCCTGCGACGCCGTTGCGTAGATGGGTCCGTGCATGGTTCCGGGACCCGCGATCCCGATGACGGATCCCCCGAATACTTCATTGCCATTCCCGTCCAGCACGTACACCTCGTAGGTGTACTCCGTGTATTGAGAGACCGAGGTGTCCTCGTAGGACGTCACGTTCGGACCAACGTCGATGATCGGACCACCACCGGCCTGCTTGATCCGGAATCCGGTCTCGTCGCTGGAGTTGTCGGCCCAGGAGATCACGATCCGATCCAGATAGTGTCCGTAGGTCGCGGAGATGTCCGTCGGAGGCTCGATCGTGCCGCGGATTCCGACCGTGCAATCGACATCGGACGTGATGTCGACGGGGAGCTGCAGGAGCGCGAGATCACTGTCGCGCAGGAAGTAGGCCCGATCGCCGGCGACCGCGACCCCGTTCCCCTGCCCACCGGAGAAGCTCGCCGCGATCTGCGGATGACCGAGCCGACCCAACTCGAGAACGGCGAGGCCATCGCTTCCATCCGCGACGTAGGCTCGGCTCCCCTCGATCGAAATCCGCCGTGCATCGGTGATGTCCGGGGATCCGATGGTGGTGACCAGCGAGGGCGCTGAAGGAATCGAGATGTCGAGGACGTGGACGCCACCGGTCCGCGATGCGACGAAGAGATAGTCGCCGGAGATCGCGACGTCCTCGGGCGATCCGGGCAAAGAAACCGATCCCAGGACGGAGCTCGTGCCCGGCGTTTCCGGGTTGGGGACAAAAACAGTCGTGATCTCGTGGGTCGCGCCCGTCGTCGCGACGTAGGCATATCCGCCGACGTAGGGGGCTTCGTGCCGGAAAGCTACGGACTTCGCGAAGCCCGCAATCGAAATCTGGTCGCGGAAGTCCGGGAACTCCTCCATCGCGTAGACCGACAGACCGGCCCCTCCGTCAGCGATGAAGCCCCACTTGTCGAACATCGCGAGGTCTTCGGCCGTTCCGGGCGTGGTTGCCGACCCTAGGAAGCTCGCGTTGGTGCCGTCACCAACGAAGAACATGTACACGCGGCCGGCGCCGTCGACCCCGTTGACCAACGGCCAATTGGACGCGAGCCGAGTCGGACCGGGGGTCGTCGGGAATTGCGCGGCTACGCTCACGGCACCGGGATCGGGAACGTCCAAGACGTAGACATGGCCGCCCGTGGCCACTGTCGCGATGTTTCCCGCGGCGACGATGTCGGTTCCGCCGAGGCCGTACGACCCCAACTCCGACACCTCCGTCCCGTCGGCGATCATGGCGGCAACGCAGTACGAGTGCGGATAGAGGGGAGTCGCGCCGTCATCGAAGTACGACGTCACGTTCGTGTTGACG
>JAGQHR010001031.1 GCA_020431745.1 Candidatus Eiseniibacteriota bacterium | reverse complement strand
ACATCTCCAGTGCCTGCGGATAGCGGCCCGCCTGGCTCTCCGCCACCCCTGCCATGTGCCAGGCCAGATGGAACGAGGGATCGATGTCGGCAGCGCGTCGGAACGCGTCGGCGGCCTCCTCGTGACGTCCTTGGGCGAAGAAGAGCTTTCCCATCCAGAAGTGCGCCGTCGCATTCGTGGGGTCCCGATCGAGGGCGCGCTGCAGGAACCGATGGGCTTCTTCGGGGCGGTCGGTCGTGGTCAGGAGCGCTCCGCGGAAGACCAGTCCGGCCAGCGAATCCGGGTCTTGGTAGGCCGGCAAGACGGGAGGCGTGAGGTCCCGGAGCGACACCGGCTCTCCACGACCGGCGATCAGGTTCTCGATCGACGCGGGGCTGGCCAGGTAGTCGAGCAGGATGCCGTCCCGGCTGAGATCGAAGCAGATTCCGAGCAGAGCGCCGTCGCTACGAAATCCCGGCGCCCCGGACGGCACGCCCTGGGACAGGCCCAGGAAGTCCGGTCCCCGGATCGAGAACTTTCCATAGACGGTCGCGGTCACCGTTTCCGCGCCGCTGCCTCCCGGCCCACGCACGAGAAACACGTCCGACTGCTTCGTGAACGTGGCGCTGCGCGGCACGTCGATCGCGTACGCCGGAATGTCCGAGATCGCGAGCAGGGCGAGATCGGATTCCGGATGCAGGGCGATCAGCGCCTCGGTCGACCAACGCTTGCCGTCCCGGGCGAGCGCACGCACTTCCGTGATTCCGGCGAGTGCGGACAGGGGCACGACGAGTCCCTGCCGGACCAGCGTTCCGTTGGTGCTGCGCACGGCGTTGCCGGCGGCGTCGAAGTATTCCACCGTGAGGGCGGCCGGCATCCCCGCATCCACCTGGCGGGTCTGGGCCCACGCCGAGCCGGTCGGTCCCGATGCACCGAAGAGCAGGATCAAAAGTGCCACAAAACGAAGAGAGACGCCCCCCGTGCGACCTGCGTGTTCGCTGTCTGTGCCGTTCATGATCCCGTTCCTTCTCGAGGGTGCGTCCGTGTCCTCGATGTCCGCTTCGGCGCCCCGCCCGTCATTCTACGACGATTCCGGACGGGGCGGAGCGTCCGGAGGCTCGGGCAGCGTAGATCGTGCGCACCGTGGCGCCGGGGACGCCGAACTCTCCCGGCGCGCGTGCCAGGAGCGTGTACCGCAGGGCGTGGATGCCGGATCCCTGCATCCGGATCACGAAACGGAGCCGGCTTCCATCGATCTGGCTCCAAAGGATTTCGCCGCCTTCGAGACCGTCGATTTCCAGAAGCTCGGCGCCCGCGGGAAGCGCGTCTTCGACCAGGAGGAGCCGCGATTCCGGCACCTCTTCGGAGGTCGCGATCCACAGCTGCGCTTCCGTGGGAACGCCCCGGGTCCAGTGATCCCGTTCGGATTGCGTTCCGGGATCGAGGTAGCGCCGGGAGATCGAGATTCCCGATTCCCGGGGGCGTGCGTCCAGCGCGTCGGTCCGCGATTCGATCCGCAGCTGGTAGACGAGGGGGTCGAACGCACCGGTTTCGAACGCGATGGGGAGCACGGGGGATGCGTTGTCCCGCCGGCGGGTGCGCGCCAGGTCCGCCAAGGGGAAGTCGAAGACGCGGGGCGTGGCCTCGGCATCGTTGAAACGCGCTCCCTCGGTTCGCAGCAGGCCCAGCACGGCGCGAC
>JAGQHR010001030.1 GCA_020431745.1 Candidatus Eiseniibacteriota bacterium | reverse complement strand
TCACGATCCGTCCCAGATGGCCTTGGAGGTGCCCCGTTCGCTGTCCGCCGGTGCGATCGAGGAGCTTCGCAACGAGCTCCTGGGGCTGAAACAGTGGCTGGAAGAGCGCCATCGAGGTTTTGGTTGAACGGTTCCCCGACTCCTCATACGCTGATCGCTGAGCCGAAACCGACCCCCTGGCTCACGAATCGTTTCGGGGCGTGGCGCAGCCTGGTAGCGCACTTGCATGGGGGGCAAGTGGTCGCTGGTTCAAATCCAGTCGCCCCGACCACTAGGCGAAGCCTTCCGGAGCGATCCGGAAGGCTTTCGCACATCGGCGCCAGGCAACGGGGTGCCGGACGATACGCAGCATAGTCGACGAACACGTGACGCGACGTCCGGTGCAGAGCCCGCTCGTTCCTTGCGAAACGTCGCTCCCAAGGGGAGGCTCCCTTTGAAGATCCTGCTCAGCAACGATGACGGGGTGCAAGCGGCGGGGCTTTGGGCGCTGCACGACGCGCTCGCGCCGCATGCCGAGCTCTGCGTGGTCGCTCCCGAACGGGAGCAGAGCGCATCCAGTCACGCCCTCACGTTGCATCAACCGCTGCGGGTACGGTCGGTGCGGGAGCGCGTCTACGCGGTCGAGGGCACACCCACGGATTGCATTCTGATGGCCGTCCGCGGCTTCGGTGGCTTGATCGATTTCCAGCCCGATCTCGTGGTCTCGGGGATCAACCATGGGCCGAACCTGGGGGATGACGTCACCTACTCCGGTACCGTCGCCGCGGCGTTCGAGGGGCACCTGTTGGGGTTTCCGGCCGTCGCGTTGTCCGCCTCGAGCCGGACGACCGACATGGCACAGCCGGCCCGGGCGGCCGTCGACCTCATTCGCCAGCTCGACCCCTCGCGGTTGGTCCGGAACCTCCTCCTCAACGTGAACTTCCCCTCCCTCGACTACGCGCAGATGCGGGGCTTTCGCATCACGCGCCTCGGCAAACGCGTCTACGAAGACGTGATCCTCGAGCGGAAGGACCCGCGGGGACGGCCGTACTACTGGATCGGTGGGTCGCCGGCCTGGGACGACGATGAACGATCCGACTACGCAGCCGTGCGGGATGGCTGGGTTTCGGTGACGCCCCTGCACCTCGAGCTGACGCAGAAGGAGCGCGTCGAGGAGATGGGAACGTGGGACCTGCGGCTTTCTTCCGACGGTTGAGGCCTCTGCGGGGTTCGTCGGACTCCGAAAGCGGAGATGCGCGCCGTGCTCGCATGGTCCGCGACCAGATCGAAGCGCGCGCGGTGCGCGATCCGCGCGTTCTCGCCGCGTTGCGATCCGTCCCGCGGGAACGGTTCGTTCCTCCCGAGATGAGCCATGCCGTGTTCGGCGATCACGCGCTTCCGATCGATCGGGACCAGACCATTTCCCAGCCCTACATCGTCGGACTGATGACGGAGAAGCTCGGCCTCGATCCGGGGCACCGCGTGCTCGAGATCGGGACCGGTTCCGGGTACCAGACCGCGGTGTTGGCCGCGCTCTGTCTGCGGGTCTGGACCGTGGAACGGATCGGCGATCTCTCGCGTGGAGCGGGACGCCTCTTGGCCGAGCTCGGAATCGAGAACGTCGAGCTCCGGATCGGCGACGGGTCGCTCGGCTGGCCGGAAGAGGCGCCGTTCGATCGGATCCTCGTGACGGCGGCCGC
>JAGQHR010001029.1 GCA_020431745.1 Candidatus Eiseniibacteriota bacterium | reverse complement strand
CGACGGTTCGCGACCCTTCCCGGCCGGGGGAGGGTCGCGATGTCGTTTTTGCGCGCGCGTCCGCTATCTCACACGTAGCACACGCGCCGTGCCCACCTCGTCCGCACCCAGCCGCATGCGAACGAAGTAGGCCCCGGCGGGTGCGGCGTGGCCCTGTCGGGTTTTTCCGTTCCAAGCCACACTGCCGTCCACGCCCGTCATCGGTGCTGACCAGATCCGTCGCCCGTCGATGCCGATGATCTCCACGTTGCCCGCATCTCCGACCGACCGCAGCGCTCCCTGCCACGAGATCCGTAGCTCTTCCTGGAACGGGTTGGGACCGGTCTGGAAGGCAAAGCCACCGACGGTTCCCTCTTCGACATCCGCGACACCGAGCTGACGAACCGAGACGTACCCGATGCGCTGCACCTCGGGGCTGCCGCAGGTCCCATGGAGCTGGCTGAACGCAATGATGCACGCATCCGCACATCCGACGACCGCGGGTAGATCCTCAGGCAGCGGTCCGTCCGTAACCTGGACTCCGCCGGGATCGAGCACGGTTCCATCCGCATCGACCCGAGTCATGTAGACATCGCCCCGGAGCTGATCGATCTGCCCGAGACCGCGCATGTCGGACCACGCGACGGTGAAGAACGATCCACTCCAGCCGCAGGCCGGAAACATTTGCTCTTTGTGGGCGTTGCAGATCGTGAACTCGGGCGTGAGGAACGACCCGTCGAGCCCGAGGATGCGTCCTTCGACCCCGGTGTCGGTCGTGCTGAACTCGTCCATCCAGGTCACGAGCATGCGATCCTCGGCCACGGCGACGTCGGGATGGTCGGAGTCGCCACTCTGACTCACGACCATCGACGGTCCGACCGTACCGTCGGGCTCGATCCAGACGGCGGAGATCGTCGATGCGTCGTTGTCGTGATTGACCTGCTTCTCCCAGAACACCAGCACGCGATCGCCGATCGTGCGAGCCACCGGGCGGATCGCGAACCCGCCGCCGATCGTCATCAGGCTACCGATCACGGAAAGGTCGGAGCCGCTGATGACGGCACCTTTGAGACTGCGCTGATCGCCGCTGAAGGTGTGGGGGTAGGCGACGAAGAAATCGCTTCCCAGCGCGGCGACTCCTGTTTCGCCCGCGGTATCGGAGAAGAGCTGGACGGGCGCGGGATCGACGAACGTGAGGTCGGCCTCCAGACGACGCCCGTAGACCGCGCCGCCGAAGGTCCACGTGACCAAGTACTGCGTTCCGCTCCACGCGACCTGGGGACGGGGGAACCGGCTCTCCGGGAGCGTGCCGACGACCACGGGTTCGCTCTCGATGGGGTTGCCGAGGGCGTCGACGCGCTGGGCGAGGATACGCGCTTCTTCATCGCCCTCGCTTTCGAAGACCGCGATGTGATCGGTGCCGTCGGTGGCGAAACGCACCTCGGACTGACGGCCGAGTCCCATGCTGACCAGGAACTCCGCGCTGGCCGCACCGCTCGCGCCGAGCGTGGCGCCCTCGATGTTCTCCAGCACTCCGGCCGAGACCTGACGGGAAGACCAGATCACCTGAGAGCTTCCGTTCCCGTGGGACGCCACCGCCGGCTTGTACTGGTCTTCAACGCCATCAGGCGCGATCCGCTCGACGGCGCCGAAGGTTCCGTCGGAATGCATCCGTGCCTGCCAGATGTCGGGTCCGCCGGAA
>JAGQHR010001028.1 GCA_020431745.1 Candidatus Eiseniibacteriota bacterium | reverse complement strand
CAAACACAGGTCGGGCATTCCGCGTGTGTCGGTGAACTCTGAGTGTCTACAGTGAGCGGTCATCACCTGACGCATCAGCGGCCACCCCCGCCGTGCAGCGACCAGCCGGGACTCATCGGCATGTCGCTCATGTTCTCGACCTCGCGGTCTCGGGCTTGTGCGTCGATCAACACGTCCCGCCGTGTCTTGTCAGCCATCGACACCAACACGCCCACCGCCGCGTCCACCAACGCGTGGGCGCAGTCCATGTCCGCGACTTCGATCACCACATCCGGGTCTGTGCCGTTTCCGCAGATGAGGAGGGCGGGGCGCATCGTGTCGACGTGAGGCTGCGCCGAACGCGAAACCAACATCAGACGTCCTGCTCCCAGTCGTAGGGGCGGACGACCTTGCGAACATGGGGAGCCGGGCCCAAGGGGGGTGAAGACCCGACTCCCCGGTGGCGGGAGGCCGTGTCTCCCATCCACATCTCGAACGCTTCTGCGAAGCACCAGGCGAGCGGCCCGAGCGTCAACGCGAGGAGGGCGCAGAGGCGAAGAAGTTCGGTCACGGTCACTTGCTTCCTCCCTTGTGTTTGTGTTTCTCGTTGCCGCAGAAGCACTCGCGTGGCTTCAACGGGTTCGGAGCACGGAACGTGTGATTGATCAGTGGCCGCGGGCGACGGACTGCACCAACCGGTGCTGATCCACCCGCAGATCCCGCAGCCGATCCGCCACCCTGTTCACCCGGCCGTGCACCCGCACGATCCGATCCCGACCCTTCGGAGACACCGGCAAGTCCTTCACCTCCGCCCACGCCGTCACGAGATCGTTCAGAACGTCTTCGAGGAGGCATGAATCCGACTCCAAGCGGGCCAAAGCGAACTGGGTCACGACACGCGGCCGAGCTCGAGGAGCGAATCGACGTCTTCTTGGCGGAATCTGCGCCACCCGTTGGGGAGCTTGAAGCAGGGGATGGTGCCGGCGTCTGCCCATTTGACGACGGTCTCTTTGGTGATGGAGAGCTGTCGGGCGACGTCGATGGGGCGCAGGTCCCAGGTATCGGCCATAGGGGGATAGTACCGCGTATCGTGGTAGGAGTCAACGATGGTCTCGTTGCTCTCGTCGCGGGGGTCATCGCAGCGGGGTGGTGGGGGCGTCGATCGGAACCGAGAGGTTCCCGATATTGGCGTGTTGGCGGCTCGGATCGTGACGATGACCCGACGTCGTCCCCGGACTGACACCCCAGATCACCTGGCCGAGGCCGCACATCCAGCACGCATCCCCCGCGCCGTACACGTCGCAGCGAGGGCACCAGTAGTTCATCGGAACAGCATCCGTTGCGCTTCGGCGTAGCCGTCGATGTCGTCCAACGAATCCGGGTCGTCCGGAGTCTCGACGAGACGCGCGGTCTTGATGTCGAGGAGCATGATCCCGACGATCTCAGGCGGGATCGGATGTGGCAGGTCGAGTGTGGCCTGCCACTTGATCCCGATCCTGCGCCAGTTGTCCCGAGGGTGCCCGTATCTCTCCCCTCGCTCCTGGGTCAGCTTCTCGCCCAGGCTCAGTATCTCCGCGTTCAATCTTCCTCCGCTTCCCACACGATCCCGACCTCCAAGAGCGACGAATGCCAGTCGACGAGCATCTGATGCGCGGCGTTGTCGGGGACGCCGGCATCCCTCAGCGCAGACGCGAAGTCCCCGGC
>JAGQHR010001027.1 GCA_020431745.1 Candidatus Eiseniibacteriota bacterium | reverse complement strand
AGCCCCGGTCTGGTTCCTTCCTCGCGCCGGTTGGAACATGGCTCGTCCGGGACGGGTTGCATATACTCGGGCCGGGCGGCGGAGCCCGCCGCCCTCCGGTCCGCACTCCGGCGACGCGGTTCGCCCACGTTCCGACGAGGCGTTTCGCCCGCGCACGACGAAGAGAGGGTAGGTTGAGCGAAGAGAACTACTTCCGCAAGGGTCTGGGGAACAAGGACGAGGTCGCTCCGCTCCTCCACGCCGACTACCACTCCGGGTTGGTCCAGTACTTCCGCCGCAGCGGCTACCGTCTGGACGCGGGAAACACCACGATCCGGCTCGCCCGCGAGTTCGGCTTCTGCTACGGCGTGGACCGCGCGGTCGAATACGCCTACGAATGCCGAGAGCGCTTCCCGGACCGTCGCCTGTGGATCACCGGCGAGATCATCCACAATCCGTGGGTCAATCGCCGGCTCGAGGAGATGGGCATCCGTTTCCTGCCGCCCGCGTCCACGGGAACGGACCGATTGGCGGGGGTCGACGCCGAGGATGTCGTCCTCATTCCGGCCTTCGGGATGGAGAACGAGGAGTTCCGCCGCCTCCGCGATCGAGGCGTGATCCTGGTCGACACGACCTGCGGGTCGGTCCTCAGCGTCTGGAAAAGCGTGGAGCGCTACGCGCGAGAGGGATTCACCGCCGTCGTCCACGGCAAGATGCAGCATGAGGAAACGCTCGCAACCTGCTCCCAAGTAAGAAAGTACGCCGACGCTCACTACCTGGTGGTGCGCGACGAGGCCCAAGCCGCCTGGGTCTGCGAATTCATCGAGGGGCGCCTGGGATCGGATGAGCTCCTGACGCGGCTCGACGGATCGTACTCCGACGGATTCCGACCGGAAGCACACCTGCGGAAGATCGGCCTGGCGAATCAGACCACGATGCTCTCCTCGGAGTCGCTCCACATTCAGAAGCTGCTGCGTGATGCGATGGTCCGCGCGACGGGGACCGAAGACCTGGCTTCCCGCTTCAAGAGCTTCGACACCATCTGCAGCGCGACGCAGGACCGGCAGGATGCGGTGAGGAGCCTGCTCGAGGAAAAGATCGACCTCATGCTCGTGATCGGAGGATTCAACAGCTCGAACACCACCCACCTCCTCGAGATGTGCCTGCCGCACACACGCGCCTACCACGTCGAGGACGCGGCCTGTCTGATCAGCTCGATCTGGATCCGACACAAGCCGCTGGGCGACCACGGCCCGGTAGTGCAGGACAACTGGCTGACCACCGGCGCGCTCGCCATCGGAATCACCGCGGGAGCGTCCACCCCGGACCGCGAAGTCGGCGCGACCATCGCACGAGTTCTGTCGTTCCGCGGAACGCCGACGAAAGAGATCGAGGAGCTGTCCCGGACGGGCTCGGCCCTCGAGAGTGAAGCGTCCGGAGCCACGACGCGGGGCGGCCCACCGGTGATCCGTCCGTAGCCGGGGCGTCGTTTCGATGTGTTTTCGGAAAAAGTCCAAAACGACCTTGCACCCCTCCGGCAGGACTGCCGACAATATGAGTACGCAGGAAAGGAGGTGGTCCAATGAGAAAACCGACCAGCGAGGTGCCTGAACGCTAGGCAACCCCGTGGAGTAGTCCGCGGGCGGTTGCCGTGCGGAATACCGACAGGTTACTTAGCCCAGGGGTTCCCGGAACTTGGTCATCCG
>JAGQHR010001026.1 GCA_020431745.1 Candidatus Eiseniibacteriota bacterium | reverse complement strand
TTCCCCCATGCGCGCCAGGAGGTTCACGATGCCCGGGTTGCCGCCACCACCCTCGATCACCGTCATCGGATGCGGCCGGTTCGGCCGCTTCCTGACGGAACAGCTCGCGCCGATCGTGGGCGCGGCGGTCTGGGACGCGGATCCGACTCGCCTCGGAGATCTTCCGGCGGGGGCGCGTCCGGTCTCCTGGGACGAAGCCTGCGCTGGAGAGGTCCTGGTGCTCGCTGTTCCGATCCGCGCACTTCCCGCCCTCCTGGATCGGTTGGGCAAACAGGTCAGGCCCAGAAGCCTCGTCATCGATACGGCGAGCGTCAAGGTCTGGCCGATGCGTTGGATGCGCGCGTCGCTTCCCGGAACGGTGCAGATCCTCGGCACCCACCCGCTTTTCGGTCCGGACTCGGCCCCACGCGGCCTGGACGGCCAACGCCTCGTCCTCGTGCCGGAACGTGTGCGCTATCCCCACCTCGTGCGGCGGACGCTCGAGTCGCTGGGTTTGCGTTGCGTCGAGACGACGGCGGAAGGCCATGATCGGGAAATCGCGGAAACCCAGGCGCTCACTCACTGGATCGGCAGAGCTCTGGAACGATGCGGCGCCCGGCCTCGCGACGTCGACACGCTGGGATATCGCCGCCTGCTCGAGATTCTGCGCTACGTCGAGAACGATTCGTGGGAATTGTTCGAAGACCTCGAACGCTGGAACCCCTACGCTCGCCCCGTGCGACAGCGATTTCTGGAAGCGCTGGCTCACCTGGATGACGAGATCGGAGACTCGGATCGCGGAGACTCGGATCGATGAGATTCGCCATACCCGCCGCGGGATCCAGCGGCGCCACACCCGCCACCGGTTCGAACAGACCGCGTCGAGTGCGCGTCACGTTCGTTCGCGCGCGCCGCGTCGTCGCGTTCGTCGGCTCGCGCGGCGTCGCCACGTTCATACGGGCGTTCCGCATCGTGATGTTCCTGGCCGGCGTCTGCGTCGGTGTCGCATCCGCCGCGGGGGCCGCTCCGGTCGACCCTCCTGCCAACTCCGGCTCAGTTGCCGAGTGGTCCGATCCCCCCGCGCTCTTCGCGGCGGGGGACTCTTTGTGGGTCCTCACGCACGAGGGAACGAAAAGCTCGGAGCCGTCTGCCCGAAACACCGCATCCATCACCGTGGTCGGACGGCCGCTCGCGGCACCCGCTGTTTGCGCGACGAGCCTGCCCGGGAGCCGCGCCGTCCTCGGCACCTTGACCGGGGTGTGGGTCGGATCGACCGACATCGCCGCGCCGATGCAGCGCTTCCTGCCCGGAAGCCCGATCCGCGCGCTGGCCGTGGCCTCTCCGGAGCGCGTCGTGGCGTTGGTCGGCGATCCGGGACCGCCGCGTGACCCGTGCGAGATCGTGCTCCTGGATTGCGCGCAGGGAACGACAATCCACGTCGCCGATGCCCTCCCCACTGCAACCGACCTCGCCGCCTCTATGGACTCCACGATCTGGGTGAGTGCCGCGATCGGGCGCACGCTCCAACGCTTCACGCCCGGGTTCCGCGGATGGAGCGCGGACAGCGTGAGCGTGCCGGTTCAGCGCGAGGCTCCGCAGTGGTCCCTGCGCCTCGTCGGAACCTCCCCGTCTCTCGGGCCGCTCCTGTTGGAGCAGGGTCGTGGTACGAACCCGTCGCTGATCACGATGCGGCCGGTCCGGTCGAT
>JAGQHR010000102.1 GCA_020431745.1 Candidatus Eiseniibacteriota bacterium | reverse complement strand
ATTCTACCGGGCATCGGCTCGGAAGCGCTCGACATGGTCGATACGCACGCACGCCCCGGGGACTTCGATCTGGACGGACAGCCGGTGGATCTGGCGACCCGGCTCCGACCGCAATCGTTCCTTCTCGACCGGGTTCTCCGCGGCGCACAGACGCCACTCGGAATGGTTTCGCCCGCGTTGCGGGACGGGCGCCGCTGGCTGCTCACCCGACCGGCACCGGACATCCGCTCCGACGTCATCGGTTCGGCCGGAACCACCGACCGCTACTTCGGTCAGGGTGAGATCGTTTACCGGGGATCGTCGGGCGACGGTGGCATCGGGTTCAACGGTGCGCTCCAGTACGACGTTTTCGACAATCCCGGGCCGGTCGCGATCGCGAACGAACCGATCGATCACAACAATCTCGAAGCCATCGCGACCCGCGCCGCGCTCCGCCTCGACGACGTCGTGATCCCCGGCAGCGTCCGGGCATCGTTCTACGCCTTCGGGAACGGACGGAACTACTACCTGCATCCGTTCGCCCTCGATCTCGCACATGCTCCGGAAGAGGACCGCGCGTTCGTGCAGGCGGCGGCCTCCTACGATCTGGATCTCGGGGTGACCCGGCTTTCGGTGGACGGAGCCTACACGCGCGACTACGTCGAAACCGGAGACGGAGAAGCCTGGGATGACTTCTCGCGCTATCTCCGCGACCCGTCGGAACCGGAGGCGAGCACGGACGGCCTCACCTGGCGCGGGGACGATCCCACCAAGCCGGGCGATCAGGGACACCTGTATGACTACTATCTGCGCAGCCTCAATCAGCAGACCCGCTTCCGCATCGACACCCATACCACCTGGAGCGCCGCGCACGGCACGCGGCACTTCGCACCGCTGCGACTCGGCGCCGAGCTCAACAGCACCCGATGGCGTCTCTTCGAGCATCTGGCTCCTAGCCAGACCGCGGTCGGAGGAGACGGCGCGTTCCAGCTCACCCGTAACTTCGGATACAGCCGCGACGGACAGACCCGGGATCCCCGACCGGGGCACGATCCGCGGAAGCCGTCGCAGGTCGCGGTCTTCGCGTCGCAACGGGCTACGCTCGGGTTGGCGCAGATCGACGGGGGCTTCCGTTGGGAGAGCTTCTCGTCCGGCCAGCGTCCCCTCCTCGATCGCGGGAATCCGCTGGGAGCGGACGAGACGTTGACCGAGGCCGATCTGGGCTCCGAGGTGACCACCAGCGGACTCGATCCCCGGCTGGGTCTCTACCTGCCGCTCGGTCGTCGCACCGATCTCTGGATCGACAGCGGGCGCACGCGCGAGATCCCACCGCTGGAAGCGCTTTACTTCGATCCGGACCTCCTGACGATTCAGGCCGGCACGGCCCAGGAAGATCGACTCGGCCGGGAGTTCATCTTCGGGAGTCCGGACCTCGCACCGGCGCTGCGCAGCGCTTTCCAGGTCGGCGTCCGCCACGAGCTCTCCCCCAAGACCACGCTGCGGTTCTCCGCGGGGCTGGCCCGCACGAGCGACACGTGGGTGGCCCGCGCTCATGACGTCGGAAGCGACCGGGTGTCCTACTACGAGAACGGCGGACACCGGCGCGAGGCGACGGCTCACGCGTCGATGCGCGTGCGGACGGGAACCCGCTCCACCCTGCGCGTGAGCTACGATCTGTCGCGCTTGGAGACGGACGTCATCGAACCGGCCCCGCTCTACTGGACCCTCGAGCATCCCGGCGAACCCCTGCAGAACGTCGCGCGCCCGGAGTCCCCCCTGGGGTACTCGATCTGGCTGGACGACGGAGTGGATCGCGGCTACTTCCCGTCCATGCTCGACCGCAGGCACCGTCTGTCCGCCGCCTGGCTGCTCCCCCTCGCCTTGGACGCCTTGGGCTTCGAGACCGGCGAAATCGGTCGCCTCGCGATCACGATGCGGGCGGCGTCCGGCCTTCCCTACACGCCCACCTTCGTCCGCGCGGAGGGAAACGTCGCGGATGCGCTGGAGCCGGCCAAGCTGACCGCGGGGGACCTCAACCGCGCGCGGGCGCCCTGGATCTGGCAGATCGATGCCGCCGCGACCCACGGTTTCGATCTCCTCGGTCGCGATGCGGAGATGCGTTTCGAGGTGCGGAACCTCGCCAATCATCACAACGTGAGACGCGTCTACACCGCGACGGGAGAAGCCGACCAGGACGGGTGGCTGGACACGCCCGCCGGACAGGCGGCGATCCAACAGAACGGCGAGGGATTCCGCGCCGCGTACTTGAACGCCATCGACGATCCCACGAACTATGACGACGGAATCACGGGGAGGATCGCGCTGCGCGTCCGATTCTGACGATGGATCCACGGATCAGCGACATCGAAGACGCGGCCTTGGTGGCCTGGCCGGCGGCGCACGTCGTCGATTGCGACGGATGGAAGCTCCGTTTCCATTGGAACATGACTGGACGCGCGAACTCGGTCTGGCCGAACCGGCTGACCGGCCACCGGACCGTGGTCGAACGCGCCGATGCGGTGGAGCGTTTCTATCACGGGAAGCTCCAGCCGGCCCGCTATCAGATCTGTCCGATTTCGCTGCCAGCCGACCTGAGTCGCGAGCTGGACGCGCGCGGATACCACCGGCGCTCCGGAGCCTCCGTACAGATCGCCCCGCTCACGCAGCTCGTTCGGGAGATCGATGATCCACCGGGGGGGGGCACGAAGATCCTGTCCCGACCGTCCGACCTCTGGTTCGCCGTCCAGCAGGACGCGCTCGCGATGGATCCCGCCTCGGCCGGACTGCGCCGTTCGCTGATCCAGGGGATCGAGGCGAAGGCCGGCTTCGCGTTCACGACCATGGACGAAGAGCCGGCCGCCATCGGCATCGGCGTGATCGGCGGTTCCTGGCTGGGCATCTTCGGCATGGCCACCGCACACCGCTTCCGCCGGCAGGGAGCCGCCGTCCGCGTGCTGCGTGCGCTCGCCCGCTGGGGCGTCGAAAACGGCGCGCGCGAGGCATACCTGCAGGTCTTCGAGCAGAACGAGCCGGCGGTGGATCTCTATCGGAAGCTCGGCTTCGCCGAGCTCTACGTCTACCACTACCGGGTGGAGCCGTGGCCCGACTGATCGCGCTCGCGTCCCACCCGACCTTCGAGGATGACCACGCGTGAAAACGCTGCGCTTCGCCTTCGCGCAGGCCATGATCCTGCTGGCCGTGAGCCTGCTCGCGATCTTCGCGGCCGAGCAGTGGGCGCGTCATCGCTTTCCTGATCTGCGCTATGCGGCGGAACGGCAACAACGCGCGGAGGGCCTCTTCATCCGGTTCGATCCTCGTTACGGCTGGGCCAACATCCCCGGTCGCAGCGCACGCTTCCAACGACTGGAGTTCGACACCCAGGTTCGCATCAACGAGGACGGCTTTCGGGGACCTCGCATCCCGATGGCACGAACCACCGGAAAGTCCCGGATCCTCGTGCTCGGCGATTCCTACGTCTTCGGTCACGGCGTCGAGGACGACGAGACGTTCTGCGCGGTGCTCGCGCACATCCTTCCCTCCACCGAGGTCGTGAACTTCGGGGTCAGCGGGTACTCGACCGATCAGGAGCTGCTGCTCCTGCAGGATCGCGGGCTCGCGTACCATCCCGATGTCGTGCTGCTCTGCCTCTACCGCAACGACATCCTCGACAACGGACGCGCCACCGCCTGGGGGCTCTATCAGAAGCCGCGCTTCACCCTGAACGACCATGCGGAACCGGTGCTCGCGCAGGAGACGGTCTCTGCCGGCGTGCCCTTCGGGATGAAGGTCCGACGGGAGCTGCGACGTCGCTTCGTGCTCTACGACGTGCTGGCCTATCGGCTGGCCGCTCTGCGGACCGAAGCGGCCGAGGAGCCGGACCCGGCTTCGGCCCGCGCCCTGACCCACGCGCTGGTCGCACGGATCGCCGCGGATTGCCGAGCAGCGGGTGCGCACTTCCTGTTGGTGGTCCTTCCGGAAACTCCCGAGCCCGATGCGCTCCTCGACGGAATCGACGGGGCCCGCCTCGACCTGGAGCCCGTTTTCGAGCACTATCGTCAGACGCACCCAGATTCGACGCTCAGCTTCCAGCACGACTCGCACTGGCTCCCGCGCGGGCATCGTTTGGTCGCCGAAGCCATCGCCGACAGGTTGACGGCTCTGGGCTGGCTGGCTCCGGCGGATTCGCCCGATACCCCATCCGATACGGAGGACGAACGCTAGCATGAAGGCGCTCTTTCCGCCGCTGTGGCACACCGGCGCCCGTCTCGGGCTTTGCAATCCCAGCAGCCCCGCCGATCAACCGCGGCTGGAACGAGGGGTGGCCTGGCTGCAACATCGGGGGTTCGAGCTCGTCCTCGCACCCAGCACCCAGACCCGCGCCGGGATTCATGCCGGCAGCGCCGAAGAGCGCGCCCGGGAGCTGAACGGATTCCTCCGAGATCCCGACATCGACGGGATCCTCTGCGTGCGCGGCGGCACCGGCACGTTGGGACTTCTGGAACGGATCGACTACGAGGCGGCGCGGACCCATCCGAAGCTGTTGGTCGGCTTCAGCGATCCGACCGCACTCCTGCTGGCGCTCCACGCGCGGACCGGTTTGGTCTCGATCGCAGGACAGATGGTGGTGCAGCTCTTCGACGCGACCAACGAGTACACCGAGGATCGTTGGTGGGACTTCGTCCGCGGTCCCTGGCCGATCGGACCGCTCCCCCTCCCACAGGGGCACGAGCTGGAAGTGCTGCATCCCGGAACCGCGGAGGGCACGCTCTTCCCGGTCAACTTCTCGCTGTTCAACGCGATCATCGGAACACCGTTCCTGCCCGACCTCACGGGGGCGATCCTTCTCCTGGAGGAGATCGACGAGCGTCCCGAGTCGCTCGACCGGATGGTCGATCGTCTGCGTCTCTCCGGCGTGGCCGAACGACTGGGCGGGATCGTGCTCGGACAGTTCACGCACTGCCTGCCGCGCAACGACAAGCTGATCGAGGCGGACGGGCTCCGGCTGGTGTGGAATCTCGCGAGCTCTCTCGGGATCCCGGCGCTCGCGCACTTCCCGCACGGTCACGAGGCGATCTGCTGCTCGCTGCCGCTGGGCGCCCCGGCCCGCCTCACGACCGATCCGCCGGGACTGGAGATCCTCGCGCCGGCGGTCTAGCTCCTACTTTTCACCATCCTCCTGCGGTGGCTCAGCTGGTCCGTCATGCAACGCCGACTACGGAGCCGGCATCGCCGGATACGCGTTTCCTCGTCCGGGGATAGGGGAAGCTCGCCGGTGGTTTCGGTCGGCGCCGGCTCCCTAGGCTTTTCTCAAAGTCGGGCAACGGCAGAGGCCGAAGCGCGGGCTCGCGGCTGCCCCATCGCGGCCGATGGCATCCGTTCCATCGGCTGCAGGAATGAGAGCAGCCATGAAGACCCCTCGCACGGCGATCGTCGCCCCTCACCACGAACACCCTCGTCCGCTTCCCCGGCTGCCTCACGGCGCGGCGCGATCCCATGGGCCGCGGAGTGCCGGCTCCAACCCGGCGTTGCGTCGCGTGGTGCTCGGCGGCGTGCTCCTCGCCGGCGCGCTGCTCTGGTGCGCCGGAAGCGACCTTTCCGCAGCATCGAGCTCCCCTCCCGACCTCCCGGATCCCGCGGAGCGCCTGCGTCTGCTGGAAGCGGAGCGTCCCCAAGGGCAGGCTCCCGCCGAGCTGCGGCGCGGCAAAGGATCGCTCGCGAGCTCGTCGGAGATGGGCCACCGAGCCGGAGACGACTACGACCTCCGCCACGTCCTCCTCGAGATCGACGTTTCCGACACGACGGGAGAGACGATCCGCGGAGTCGCTACCGAGGTCCTCACCGGCACGACCCCGACGTTGGGACAGATCACGATGGATCTGATCGACGCGATGACGGTGGAGAGCGTGGAGGTCGACGGTTCGTCCGCCCCGTTCCTGCACACCCAGGATCTGCTCACCGTCACGCTCGGAACCCCGATCCCCGAGGGGGAAAGCGCGACCGTTCGGGTGAGCTACCACGGTCATCCACCCCAGGACGGATACGGTCTCTACTTCGATACGCATGCCGGACGCTCCTTCATCTGGACCATCTCCGAACCGAGCGACGCGCGGCGTTGGTGGCCCGTCAAGGATCGACCCGATGACAAGGCCGACAGCTGCCGGGTGCGCATCACCGCTCCGGTCTCCATGACCGCAACTTCCAACGGCCGACTGGAGTCGACCGCTCCCGGGCTCTCCGGAACGCAGGTCTGGACCTGGGTGGAGCGGCATCCGATCGCGCCCTATCTGATCTGCGTGAACGCCGGGGACTTCGAAGTCGTGAGCGACTCGTGGGACAGACCGGGCGGGGGAACGATGCCGATCGACTCCTATGTCTTCCCCGAGCAGATGGGAGCCGCTGCCACCGACTTCAGCATCGCGCCCGGAGCGCTGAGCGCGTTCTCCGAACGGTTCGGCATCTATCCCTTCGCCGACGAGAAATACGGCATCACCGTCTTCGGCTGGGGCGGCGGTATGGAGCACCAGACCAATACCTCCTACGGCCACTTCCTCATCACGGGCGACCATCGCTACGACTGGATCTACGTCCACGAGCTGAGCCACCAGTGGTGGGGCGACAACGTCACCTGCGCGACCTGGGCCGACACCTGGCTCAACGAGGGGTTCGCATCCTGGTGTGAAGCGCTCTGGTATGAGCACGAGGGCGGTTTCGGCGCCTACCGGGACTACATGACACAGTCGCAGCGCGTTCGGGATCCCAGCGGGCCGATCTACGACTATCCCGATCCCTTCGATGGCAACACCATCTACAACAAGGGCGCCTGGGCCGCGCACATGCTGCGCGGCGTGCTCGGAGACAGCGTCATGTTCTCCGCCCTCGCCGATTATCGGGTCGCCTATCAGAATCGCAGCGTCACCACGGAGCAGCTCCGGGCTTCGCTGGAAGCGTCCAGCGGCCGCGATCTCTCCTGGTTCTTCGATGAGTGGATCTACGGAATGAACCGTCCCCACTACCGGGTTTCGTCCTTCGCGGAGTCGCACGGATCGGGCCAACGGGTCTACGTCCATCTCGACCAGACGCAGGCCGATCCGTACTTCACGATGCCGGTGCAGATCCGCGTCCAGGCGGGAGTCGAGGAAAAGACGGCCGTCCTCTTCAACGATCCGGACCACGAAGATCTGGTGGTCGATCTGGAAAGCGGTGGCCCGGTCAGCGTGACGGTGGATCCCGATCAGTGGATCCTCCGCACGGTCGAGTCCGGCGCCTACGAGCTCAACCTGATCACGACCGCGCTTCCTGCGGCCGCGACGGGAGCTTCGGTCTCCGACACTCTCGTCGCGCGCGGAGGCACTCCGCCCTACTCCTGGCAGGCGATCGACGCGCTCCCCGCGGGGATCGTGCTGGGGCTGCACGACGGCGTCCTCTCGGGTACACCTACCCAAGACGGGGACTACGCTTTCCGCGTCGAGGTCTCGGACAGCTCGGTGCCGGTGCAGACCGATGTGCAGACGATCCGATGGACGATCGCAACCTCGGCCGGCACGCCGCCACCGTCGACATGGATGGACGGACCGGAGCTGGAAGTCTCGCCGAATCCCGCCTTCGGATCCGTGCTGCTGGCTTTCTCCAGCAGCGTCGCGGGGCCGGTGGAGTTCGGAGTCTTCGACCTCACGGGCAGACAGGTGGCTTCGGGTCGATCCACGAGCTCCGACGCCGCGAGCGCCCGTTCCTGGAAATGGGACGGTCTCGAGGGCACGGGGCGGCATGCTCCGGCCGGGATGTACTGGGTACGGGCTCGAGTCGGAACTTCGAGCGCCGCGCAGACCGCGACGGGAAAGGTCCTGCTCCTTCGTCGCTGACTGATCACACCGTCCCCGGATCGAGTTCTCAGGGCCGAGCTCCGGGGACGGGTTCTCTCGTCTTCGTGCGTCCGGTGGTGTCTTCGGTCGTCCGGTGGTGTCCTCGTCCGGTCGCGTCCTCGCACGTCCGGTCACGCCCTCTTCAGTTTGGGCGTATCCCCGCGCGTCTGGTCGTGCCTTCCTGCGTTGATCGGTTCAGCGAGGCTTGCGTGCTTCGATGGTCGCGGACGCCACGAGGTCCGCGACGTCGCCCACCTCGGTCCACTTGCCGATGATCTCGCGACTCTCCGCCTTCGTCCGGATCTGGATGTCGACGAACCCGGCGTCCCGGAGCATCGCCTCCACGACCGGAATGGACTCCGCACCCGCGATGCAGCCGGTCAACGCCACCATGTCGCGGCGCAGCTGATCGGAGAGATCCGCGATCGCGACCATGTCGGAGATCGCGAGTCGGCCGCCGGGCAGACGATCGCGTCGGTGGCCGACGAGTACGAGCGCTACGGCGATCTCAAGACGGCGACGGCCGAGGCGGTGGTGG
>JAGQHR010001025.1 GCA_020431745.1 Candidatus Eiseniibacteriota bacterium | reverse complement strand
TCGGTCCGGGCTCGGGGCTGCGCCCTGCCGGGAAGGCGCCTCACGGGGCGGAGGCCTTCCCCGAACGAAACCGCAACGGGATTCGAAGAGGCGCCTCAGACGATCCGAACAAGGGCGCTCTATCGTCCGCGCAGTCGTCCCTGCAGTCGCGTTCTGCCCGGACGCATCGAACCGGAGCCCGGCCACGGCCGCACTCCGGTTCTGCGCTTGTGGGTGCTATCCGCTCGACGGTGGTGCCCGGGCGGGCGGACTCCCGGCCTGTCACCGACACCACATGCGCGGCGGCAGTGAAGCTCCCTTCCGGGTCGGGTCCGACCACGAGATCTCAGCAAAGGCGCAAGGATCCGACTCGGAAGGGAACATGACACACGAGGTAGGTAGGACCCGTCTGGAACCGGCCGGGTCCGAGAGCCCCGTCGTCGTCAGATGTGTTTCGCCGCCTTGGCGACTCCCGCCTTCATGTCCTCGAGGTCCATGGCCGGTGCCACGTCGATGGAGGCGTGAAGGTTGACGAAGAACGGTTCGGCGATGGAGGGCATCATCTGCGGTTCCTTGAGATCGAAGAAGAAGAGACCCGTCCGTTTGCCGTTCTCGGTCGTGAAGTAGCAGGCCTCGGGCTTGGTCTGTTCGACGAAGTTCATGATCGTCTTGGGAAGAATCCCTTCCTTGACTCCGCGATTGCCCGCTTCGACCGGGATCGACACTTTCATCAGAACGCGCATCACACACCTCCACAGGTCATATGATCGGATGGCACGCACTGCCATCCCGAAGATTGATGAGACTCGCTTTCTCGTCCGGTGCGATCGACCGGGAGTCGTCCTTCCGTCGTCACCTCAGACTTTCGAAAACGCGCAAGCGATCCCGGTGTACTGCGCCGGCACGCACTGGTTCCGCACCACGATCGGCGTCTGCGCAGAAACAGCGGATGCCGCTTCTCTCTCCCATGGCTCTAGGACGGGATCCGCCCGCGAAACCGGACGGCGTCGGAAGGAGGGGCGGGGGCGCGTCCCGGCAACCGTGTTCCTCAGCGCGTGCACGGCACGGTGGCGTCCGCGTTATACTCGGGACCGGGCCAATCCGGCGAAGCGCAATTCTGATCAATCGTCTTTGAATCGAGGTCGATCTCGCGGATGAGAACTCCCACGCGCCGGCCGGCACACCCGCGGCGTGCCGGCATCCTCCTCGCGTTGGCGGTCCTCGGCACCGGCTTCGCGTGTCTCCCATCACACGCGGAGAACCAGTTCGGCGCCGGCCGATACACGGTCACCCAGTGGACGGTGGCTGATGGGCTCCCCTCGAACGTGATCCGCGAGATCTTCGAAGGTCGCGATGGCTACCTCTGGGTCGGGACGTTGAGCGGTCTGGCGCGCTTCGACGGAAACGAGTTCGAGACCTTCAACATGACGAACACGCCTGCCCTCCGCTCCGGGCGGATCGTGCGGCTCTTCGAGGACACCGCCGGCGACCTCTGGATCGGAACCTGGGACGGTGGAATTTATCGAAGACGCGACGAAGTGGTGCAGTTGGTGGTGCCATCGGAAGGAGCCGTCGCGGAGTTCTTCGAACAACCGCCCGGCAACGTCTGGGTCAAAGTGGGCGGAGGTTTGGTACGCGCGGCTGCGGGCTCGATCCACTGGGAGCAGGAGGAAGGCAACGCCGACCCATCCCCCTTCTTCCGCGACCG
>JAGQHR010001024.1 GCA_020431745.1 Candidatus Eiseniibacteriota bacterium | reverse complement strand
GTCCGCCGACTCCGGTGGAGCGGACGGGTCCGTCGCGGTTGCTGCGCGAGAGGGCGCACGGGTCGTCGGGTCGTGGGGATTTTGTTCGACATCGTCTTGGATTCGCGTTCCCTGCGGGTTGGATCCGGCGTTCCTTGGCCGGGGACTTCGGACCGGGTTCTCGAGCGGATGGTACACCAAGTTCGACACGGCGCTCCCCACGGTGACGAGACGGCGCGGCTGTGTGCGGGGCGGCGTCCGGGGTTGTTCGTACCCGCGTCGCGGAGTCCGTTGCACCTCCCGCGGCCACCTTTACACTCGCAGGGACGGGCGCTAGGATCCGCGTGCTTTATGCTCCGGCACGCCGCCGGTCGCAGGGAAGAATCCACGCGGAAAGAGCAAACGGAGAGCGTACTGCCTTGAGCTTCTTCGATCGCGCCGTCGTCGGCATGCTGCCGTTGGTGCCGCGCCCGTTGGTGCGCCGTTTCAGCCAACCCTACATCGCCGGGACCGATCTCGATCAGGCGATCGCGCGCATGCGGGAGCTGAACGCGGACGGGTTCATGGGCAGTCTGGACGTGCTGGGCGAGCACATCGCGACGCTCGCCGATGCCGACGGTCCGAAGACCGCGTACCTCGCCGTCCTCGACGAGATCCAGCGAACCGGGGTCGACTCGAACGTCTCGGTCAAGCTCACGCAGCTCGGTCTGCAGCTCGACCCGGGAGCGTGCTACCGGAACATCCGCGCCATCGTCGAGCGGGCTCACGAGAGGAAGAACTTCGTTCGCATCGATATGGAGGACTCCTCGTGCACGGATGCGACGCTCGGGATCTACCGGAAGCTGCGGGCGGAAGGATTCGACAACGTCGGTTGCGTGATCCAGGCGATGCTGCGTCGATCTCTCGACGACGTTCGCAGCCTGTTGCCGCTCCGTCCCAACATCCGGATCTGCAAAGGCATCTACGTGGAGCCCTGGCAGCTCGCCTACCGGGACGGGGCGCTCGTCAACCGGAGCTTCGCGGAGCTGGTGCGACTGCTGTTGGACGAGGGCGGCTACCCGGCGATCGCGAGCCACGACGAGCGGGTCATCTTCGAGTGCCTGCGTCTGGTCGAGCACGCCGGCATGGGACCCGATCGCTATGAGCTGCAGATGCTCCTGGGCGTGCGGGAGGACCTGCGCGCCATCGTGGCGGGCGGTCACCGGTTGCGTGTCTACGTGCCCTTCGGCGAGAGCTGGTATGCCTACTCGATCCGGCGCATGCGCGAGAATCCCCGGGTCGCCGGTCTCGTCGCGCGTGCGGTGCTCGGGATGAACGGCCACTCGCATCCCTGAACCGGGCGCGTTGCCCTCCCTCCGATCCGGTGCTAGCCTCCCGTCGGGGTCGCGCGCGGTCGGCGTCCAGGTCTGCGGAGGGTCCGAGCCATGCCGTCTTCATCCTCAACGGAGCGCACGCGCCAGGGTTACGGAACACGAATCTGCGCGCGGTCGCTGGCCGATCGATCGGCTCGCGCGGTCTTGCTGGTCCTCCTCTTCTGCGGTGCTCTCTCCGGAGCGACGCTCGCCGATGATGCGTCCGATTCTCAGTCCGGCACCGGGTGGGTACTTCGGATTCCACTTTCGGATGCGATCGGTCCGGTGACGGCCCGCTTCGTGGTCGACCAAATCGCGGTTGCGGAAAAGGGCAGGGCGGAGGCGGCCATCCTGGAGC
>JAGQHR010001023.1 GCA_020431745.1 Candidatus Eiseniibacteriota bacterium | reverse complement strand
GTCAACAGCGTGAAATGGAATGTTGACCCCTGCCCCGGCGTGCTCTCCACCCAGATCGCCCCGCCCATCAGCTCGACCAGACGGCGGCAGATCGCCAGTCCCAGCCCCGTCCCCCCGAAGCGGCGCGTGGTCGACGCATCGGCCTGCGAGAACGGTTCGAAAAGATAAGGCACCTTGTCCCGTGACACTCCGATTCCGCTGTCGCGAACGGTGAAGCGAAGGATGCAGGATGACGACGTCGTGGACGCATCGTGATCCGACTCGGTCGGCAGCGCCGGATCGGGCTCTCGTTCGAGATCCACCGCGATGGACACCGTTCCGCGAGCGGTGAACTTGATCGCGTTGCTCCCGAGGTTGAGGAGGACCTGGCGCAAGCGGAACGGGTCCCCGTTGACCTGGCGCGGGACCGCGGGATCCAGACGGACATCCAGGGCCAGACCCTTCTTCTCAGCTTGTGGTCGCAGGAGTCGGATCAATCCCTCCAACAGCTCGGCGATCGTGAAGTCGAGATGCTCCAGCTCGAAGCGACTCGCTTCCATCTTCGAGAAGTCGAGGATGTCGTTGATGATGGCGAGCAGGGCGACGCTGGACTCGTGGGCGATCCGAGCGCACTCCTGCTGGGACGGGGTCAGGGTGCCCGCCATGAGAAGCTCGGTCATGCCGAGGACCCCGTTCATCGGAGTCCGGATCTCATGGCTGACGTTGGCCACGAACTCGCTCTTGGCACGGTTGGCAGCCTCGGCCGCGTCCTTGGCCGCCTGCAGGCTTTCCTGGGACTTCCGAAGCGCCTCCAGATCGGTGAAGTCCTGCAGCATCACGATCACCTCGTCGATCTCGCCCGAGGGATCCTGAATCGGCATCGCGCTGATGTAGAAGTACCGCTCCTCGCCCCCGATCTTGCGCAGGGATTCGAGGTGCACGACATCACGGGAACGGAAGGAGAACCCGCACGGGCAGGACATGCAGCGGTCGCTCTGCTGGCAGAGGACGTCGGAGCAGGATCGTCCGACGGCGTCCCCACCGACACCCAGCCGGGACCAGTGTTCCTTGAAGGCCCGGTTCGTCCAGGTCACGCGCAGATCCCGATCGAGCACCAGGTAGGCGATATCGGTGTGGTGGACGAGCGCGGCCAGCTTTTGACGCTCGCGCTCCAGCAGCCGGATCTGCGAGTCCTGCAGCTTGAACCAACGCTCCAGGTCCGCGACGCGGCGACGAAGGTCGGAGACCTCCTGGGCCGGATCGTCCGGAACCGGTTTATCCATTGACGACGCGACCGTTCCGCGCGCCGCGATAGGCGGCGGCCAACCACTCCGCCACCTCCTCCACGGTCGCGACCGAGGTCTCGTCGAAGGCGTCGTAGTCGTGGCTGTCGATGTCGATCTGCGCGTAGATGGTCTCGCCGTCCCGGATCAGCACGACGAGCTCGGACCGAGTCGAGGTGGAACAGGCGAGGTAGTTCGCCTCCTTGGAGACATCGGGAATGTTCTTGTTGCAGCCTTCCGCGACCGCACTGCCGCAGACTCCGGCGCCGACCGCGATGAAGACGTGCTCCGTGGGTGCCCCGACGAAGGGACCGAGCTTGAGGACGTTGTCGGGGAACAGCTCGTAGATGCCGGTCCAGTGGAAGCGTTCGTTCGATCGATGGAGCAGGTCGACGGCCGCGGCTTGCAGCTGATCAAGCGTCGCCCCA
>JAGQHR010001022.1 GCA_020431745.1 Candidatus Eiseniibacteriota bacterium | reverse complement strand
GTTCGACCTCGACGCGCGCGACGATCGCTCGGGGCTCGCGCTCTCGCTCCACCTCGAGCCGACCCGACCGCCGTTGCTCCAGGGCGAGGGAGGATTCAGCAGGAAGTCCGCGAACGGAGATCCGGCGAGCCTTTACTACAGCCTGACCCGCTTGCGCACCGCCGGCTCGATCCGGACGCCGACGGGACGGACGCTCCCGGTGACGGGGCGCAGCTGGATGGACCACGAATTCAGCTCCAACCAGCTCGGCAGCCACCAGGTCGGATGGGACTGGTTCGCGCTGCAACTCGACGATGGAAGGGACCTGATGCTGTATCTGCTGCGCGACGGGTCCGGCGTCGACTACGCCCGGGGCACTGTCCGCGAGGCGGACGGAACGGTCTCTTCGCTCCTCCCCGAGGACTGGGATCTGCGGGCCCTCGACCGGTGGACCGTCTACCCATCCGGATGGCAGCTCTCGGTCACCCGCCTCGGGATCGCGGTCGAGATCCGGCCGCTCCTGGAGTCCCAGGAGAATGTCAGCGAGCTCGTGCCGGGATTGCGCTACTGGGAGGGAGCCGTGGAAGTGCGTGATCGGACCGGCAGCGTGCCGGGGGCGATCGCGGGAACAGGGTACGTGGAGCTGACAGGATACGGACCGGCGGGCCGGTTGCCCTTCTGAGGCAAAGAGAGGCGTAGGCAAACCGAGGGGAAGGCAAAACGAGGGAAAGAATCAGGGGAAAAAGAGAGGGGGCAAGTCTCGGAAAGCCACCGCAGTCCAGGCCGCATGGACTGCTTACGACCTCCGGTGGGTGACTCGCCCCCAGCCGTTAGGATCCCGGAACTGGTGCCCCGGTTCCAAAACTGTGCGCCAGATGTCTATTCTACGGGCAAACCTTAGGTCTTTTCAAGGATATTCGGTTTGCGAAGAATGCCCTGGCAGGCTAACTACCCCTATTACAGGGAATTAGCACTTCGTACCGCCGAGCTCGAAAGCAGGATATACTGCCCTCCCACGGCTCGTCAATCGATCTCGAACGATCCACTCCGGAATTGTTCCGGGATTTGGGGGAGAATCTGATGGAACGAGGTCTCGGCAGTGCCCTCGTCTTCGCCGTCCTGACATTGCTGGGCACGGCGGTGCGGGCCGGCGAACCGAACGTGTTTCCCGATCCGGATCCCGGTCCCGACGTGATCGAGTCGGGCAGCGTGGACTCGATTCGAGCGTTCACCACCGGCGCGGCCCACCTGCCCGCGTCGGTGGCCTACGTGCCGGACTCGGACAGCGTGCCGTCCCCCGCCGACGTGCTCGGCCACGTGGTCGGCGCCCCCGACCGGCTGTCCGACGTCGAGTCCATCCACGGCTACTTCCGGCGGCTCGCAGCGGCCAGCGACCGGGTCACCGTCGAGTCGCTCGGCTTCAGCGAAGAGGGCCGCGAGATGATCCTGGTGCGCGTTTCCGCGCCGGAGAACCTCGCCCGTTCGGACTCGCTCGATGGCGCGATGACGCGTCTGGCCGACCCGCGCGTGCTCGAACCAGCGGAGGCCGGCCGCCTGATCGACGAGACGGTTCCCAGCTATTACCTGCTAGGAGGTCTGCACTCCACCGAGACGGGGAGTCCCGAGATGCTGATGGAGCTGGCCTACCGGCTGGCCGTGAGCGAGCGCCCCGAGATCGTCGAGATCCGAAACAGCCTGGTCGTGCTCATCACGCC
>JAGQHR010001021.1 GCA_020431745.1 Candidatus Eiseniibacteriota bacterium | reverse complement strand
GAGAAGGGCGCGGCGAGGAGCCGGCGTCGTCGCCGCGTTTGAGAGCCCGTGAGGCAATCGTCCCACGGCCGCGTCCGGCTGCAGTGCCCGCAGGCGTCGTTGCTCGCCTCGACGATGGGGGGGTCATGCCTGCGGGCTCGCGCCTCGTCTGCGGCACGTTTCGCTCGGACTCGCCTTCGAGGTCCGATGGCTTCACGGACTCTGAGAATCCACCGTCCACGGCTCCGGGTCCGACGGCGCTCCGCGGCGTGCTCGGCTGATTTCGCGGAATGCAGTGGCGTCCGGCCGGGACCGGGACCGAGCCATCGGAAAAAACGCGTCTCCTCACACATCTGTGGGTACGGGGATAGGCGGATCGAGGGGAACTCGGCCACAGCAGAGCCTGAGCAGGGCGATCAGGGGCTCCGGGCTGTGGAACCCGAAGGCCCGCCGACTGACCATGCGCATCCGGTTGTTGATCCCCTCGACGATCCCGTTGGTGAGCCTCTCGCCGATGTAGGCGAGGACGCCGTCGAAGTGCTTGCGGATCGTGCGGGCGACGCGTTGGAATGGTCCGAGTCGCGAGCGGGACGCCCAGGCGATCCACTCCTTCAGAGCCCGCTTCGCCCTCCATGGCTGGACGTAGTCGAGCGCTCGAACGATGGCCTCCTTCAGGAGGTAGGCACGAAATAGAGGAGCGTTGTGCTTCTCGATGTTGGAGAGCTTCGCACGCTCTCTGCGCGATAGGTTCCAGGGGTTCTTGAGGAGCACGAATCGGCTTCGGAACAGGGAGCGCCCCTCGGGCGTTCCCCGGGTCTCGCGGAGCTGTTCGCGACGGACCTCGTCGAGCGCGTCGGAGGCCAAGCGTTGGACGTGGAAGCGATCGAAGACGACCTGGGCCTTGGGCAGGAACTCCGCGATCGCCTTCTTGAAGCCGGCGTTCATGTCGATGGTGACGAGTTCGATCTCGGCACAGCGCTCGGGCCCCAGCACTTCGAAGAACTGGCGGAGCGTCTCGTACTGCGGGCCGGGCGCCGCCCAAACCACGCGTCCGGTGTCGTGATCGACGATCACGGTCAGGTAGCGATGCCGCTTTCGGTAGCTGAACTCGTCCACGCCGATGCGTCGGAGGCCCTCCAGAACGTCTCTGGGACCGTTTCGCGCGACGACGCGTTCGACGATCCGTCCGACCGTTCTCCACGCGACTCCGAGCAGCCGTCGGACGGTCGTCTTGTCCGTTGCCCTCGCGAGATAGGCTGCGAGCTCTTCGAACTGCAGCGTGAAGCCCGAGTTGTGGGCGGCCCAAGGCACCGACTCGACGCGAACCCCGCATCTCGCGCAATTCACCCGTCTCAGTCGGCTGCGAATCCAGATCCGGAGCCCGCCGATCCCGAGATGCCGCCACTTCCTTTGGCCAATGGAGTCGTAGCCCGGAGCCCTCACTCCGCACAGGCCGCAACGCGGCCGCCGTCTCCCCCTCGACCGCACGTCGACCACCAGGTCGTCGCCCTCGAACTCGAACCCGTCTACGACGATCCCCGTGATCCCGAGCATCCGACGGAGTAGTGTGTTGGCGCGCACGAGGCCTCCTGCTTTCCTGCCGGTTTCGTAACCAACAAGAAAGCACGGCCTCGTCGCGCCTTTCACCCCCTCTCGCGACGCCAGCCAACGAGTCCCCGGAGCTCCGTCACCCTCGGCGTCGGTCGCGCCACCTG
>JAGQHR010001020.1 GCA_020431745.1 Candidatus Eiseniibacteriota bacterium | reverse complement strand
CGAAGGAGAGCGCATCCTCGTCTGAGGGAAGACCGGCCGTCGGCGCACGCGTGCCGTGCCGGAATAGACCGCTCGGGCCGGTTGCGACGACGTCTCAGGTTCGCGACCGCGGCCGCGCGAGGAAGATGTAGGTGACGATGATCGCGAGGAAGATCGCCAACGATCCGATCGTGCTGGGCGGAACCGAAGGCAGGAGATCCGGCTTCAACGTGATCGGAATCGCCAGCAGAATTCCCAGGAGCGCTTCTCCCGCGATGAGACCGGATCCGAAGAGCACACCGTCGTCGCGGCTGTCGTCCATGCCCGCGCGGGAGCGGCTCAGCCAGTGCCGGATGAGTCCCCCGATCACGATCGGCACGTCCAGCGAGAGCGGAAGGTAGATCCCGACCGCCACCGGCATCACGTGCAGCCGGAAGCTCTTCCCGGAACGCGCGAGGATCTGGTCGAAGACGATGATGCCGACGCCGATCGCGGCGCCGATCCCCACCATGTGCCACGGCAGCTCGCCGTCTCCGAAGAATCCGCTCGTCAAGCTCGCGAAGAGAGCCGCCTGTGGGGCGCGGAGACTTCCGGGAGCATCCGTCCCAATTCCGTACGCGTGGTGCAGGAGGGTGAGGATGGGCGCGAAGAAGAACGCCGGCACGACCGCGCCGAGGATCTCCGTCCACTGCTGCTTGGCCGGAGTCGCGCCGACCAGGAGGCCCGTCTTGAGATCCTGCGCGACGTCGCCCGACGTGCAGGTCGCACAGCAGACGACGCCGGCCACACCGAGCGTCGCCAGAATCGCGGAGTCGCCGCTGATGCCCAGCGCGAGCAGCACGCCGGCGGCGATCAGGAGCGCGCAGATGGTCATGCCGGAGACGGGAGAGTTGGAAGATCCCACCAGCCCGGCGATGTAGGTCGCGACCGCCACGAAAAGGAACGCCGTGATGATCATGACGACGGTGGTCGCCGCGGCGATCGGAGCGTGTCCGATCAGGAAGTCGTAGAAGACGAAGGTGCCGATGACCGCTAGAAGGAAGATCCCCAGGAGCCAGGAGAGGCTCATGTCCCGATCGGTTCGCGGACGTTCCTGCGCCGTGCCGGTCTCCGCGTTGCGCACATCGCGCAGTCCCGTGATGCCGGCGACGATCCCGTGGCGCACGTTGATGATCGACCAGATCCCGCCCACCAGCATCGTGCCGACGCCGATATAGCGCACCTGGGTCGACCACAGCTCGTTCGCGACGTCGACGGGAATCGCGCCGCTGGTGAATCCACCGAGGAAGGGAATCGCGATCATCCACCCGATGACGCCGCCCAGGAAGATCTGACTCGCGACGTTGAGGTTCACGATGTACCCGACCGCGAGCAACGCGACGCTCATGTCCGATCCGAAGTAGAAGATCCGTTCCCCGCGCGCGAAGGCCGTTTCCACGGTGCCCCGGATCCAGCCGATCCCGCTGGCCAGGAACTTGAAGACCGCGCCAATGACGATGCCGTAGCCGATGGCGCGCACTCCGGAGCCGCCTTCCTGTCCGGCGGTGAGCACTTCGGCGCACGCGATGCCTTCGGGGAAGATCAGGTCCTTGCGTTCGACGATCAGCGCCCGCCGCATCGGCACCATGAAGACGATGCCGAGAACGCCGCCCAGCAGCACGATCAGGGTCGTGGGCCAGAACTTGAAGTCCTGCCACTCGCCGACGAGCACGAGCGCGGGC
>JAGQHR010001019.1 GCA_020431745.1 Candidatus Eiseniibacteriota bacterium | reverse complement strand
ACTCGCTTTCCGTCACGGGAATGCCGTTCACGGTGTTCAGAATGTAGATGAAAGTGCCCAGATTCGACGACTCCTCCATGCGGAGGAGGATCTCGAGTTCGTTCGCCGAGTTCCACAGGCGGTCGTTCGCGTCGTTCTTGCGGCGAAGACGGGTGACGAGCGCGGGGACCGTGTGGTCGGCCGCGAGTCCGATCGGGAGGATCGCCTCGCGGTAGCGCTGCCGAGCCTGGTGCTCGCCTCCGACCGGGTAGAGGATCGGGTAGTCCTCGAACATCGGTCCTTCGTTCAGCGGCACGTCGAGGTAGCCCCCGCAGAACAGGCCGAAGTTCGTGGTCGAGACTCCGGCGGGGATGGACCTCGTGTGGCGCTCTCCCTCGAACGTCGTCGTCACGTGGAACTCGTCTCCGGAGCGGAGCGCGGAGTTGACGCGTTCCTTCCCGATCGCCTGCGCCGTCGTCTCGAAGCTCGTCACGCCCTTCTCGTCGCACACGAGCGTCGCCTCCTCGCCGTAGTGGAAGGGCTCCTCGCGATGCTCGGTGAGCGTGTACTCGATGTGCGACTTCACCTGGAGACGTCGACCGCGCTTCGTCTCGATCGGCTCGAACGAGATCTCCGCTCCCCCGACCGGCGCCTTCGACTGGTCCTGGAAGAAGATCGAATACTCGAGCGCCACCGGCCCGAGCTCGCGCATGACCTGCGCGGACGCGGCGCGGGACCCGAGCGTGAGGAGAGGGAGGAGAATCAGGATCGCGACCAGGGCGGCTCTCGGCACGGCAGTTCCTCGCTTGGTTTCCGGGACAGGTCCCCGGGGTCGGTCCCGGAACGGAATCCGGTGCCGGTCGGTGCGGGCGCGCTCCGGGCCTCCCGGGGTCCGGGTCCGGGTCCGGACCCGCGTCGCCGAAGCTCCCGGGCGTCCGGCCCTCGTCCGTCCGCTGGGCTCTTGCCCGTCCGTCGGCCCGCCCTTTCCGGGACAGGCGCCCTCGGAAGGCGCGGCCGGACAGTCTACGGGACGTTCCCGCTCCCGGGCAATCCGCCGGTCCCGGGCGTGGCCGGGCGGGGGATGCTGCTCCAACCTCGCCGATCCCGGTCGGGTTCCCCGTTCGGTTGACTCGCCTCCGGACCGGACCTAATCTCTCCGTCCGCTTTCGGGCGCCCGAGATCCCCTCGGGGAGCCCCCACAAGCCCCCGAATCCCACGCTCCGGACCGGTTCCGGAGCAGGAGCGCTCGATGGCCGTCGCCAAGAAAGCCGCCCAAACCGCGCCAAAAACCTCCCTCTACGAGAACGTCAACCTCCAGTTCGATCGGGCGGCCGCCGCCCTCAAGGTGCACCCCGGCCTGCTGCAGCAGATCAAGTGCTGCAACAACGTCTACACGGTGCAATTCCCGATCCGTCGCGGACGGGACTACGTGATCGTGGAGGGATACCGCGCGGAGCACAGCCACCACATGAAGCCGGTCAAGGGTGGCATCCGCTACAGCGAGGACGTCTCCCGCGACGAGGTCATGGCGCTCGCGGCGCTCATGACCTACAAGTGCGCGATCGTCGACGTTCCGTTCGGCGGGTCCAAGGGCGGCGTGAAGATCAATCCGCGCAAGTTCACGGTGGCGGAGCTCGAGCGCGTGACCCGACGCTACGCGCACGAGCTCATCAAGAAAGACTTCCTCGGTCCCCACGTGAACGTACCCGCCCCGGACATGGGGACG
>JAGQHR010001018.1 GCA_020431745.1 Candidatus Eiseniibacteriota bacterium | reverse complement strand
ACACAGGGGTGAGTCGGGACGCGTTTCTGCAACTCCTCATCACCCAGATGCGCTATCAGGATCCGCTCTCTCCGATGGACAACGAGGCGTTCCTGGCGCAGCTCGCGCAGTTCAGCTCGCTCGAGCAGATGCAGCAGCTGAACGAGAACTTCACCAACTCGATGGCGCTCGCGCAGTCCGAGGCCAACTCCTCCGCGACCGGGCTCATCGGCCGCTACGTGCGGGCGAGCGGTGACACCGTCACCCTGGGCGCGCAGGGGGATGTCTCGCTGGGCTACTTCCTCGGTGCGGACGCCTCGGTCGACGTCACGATCTACGACGGTCAGGGCGCGGCCGTTCGCCACGTGACCCTGCCCGAAGGGGTCTCCGGGTCGAACGAGTGGATGTGGGACGGACGCAACGACGCGGGCGAACGACTGGGCGCGGGTGCCTACACCTTCACCATCGATGCCTATGACGCCAACGGGGAATCGGTGAACGCGGCCTCGACCGTGTTGGGGCGCGTCGAGGGCGTCACTTTCCAGAGCGGAACCGCCGAGCTCTTGGTCGGCGGCAAGGAAATCCCGCTTTCGTCGGTGTTTGAAGTGTTCATGGAAGACCCCTCGGCCAATCCGTGACGGGTCCTGACTTCACGAGAGCCTTGAGAGACAGGAGGAGGAATCGATGACGGAGATCCGCGGACCGACGCCCTTTCCGATCGGCACGTCCAGCTCGCCGGCTCGCCCGAGCGCGCCGGCCGCCAATGGGACGGGTTTTGCCGAAGCGTTCCAGGAAGCGCTCGCTGCTCCGACAGCGGTGCGTTTTTCGCGTCATGCCGCGCAGCGGATCCAAAGCCGCGGCATTCAAATCACTCCCGCCGAGCTGGCGAAGCTCGGACGGGCCATGCAGCTCGCCGAGGCGAAGGGCGCGCAGGAGTCGCTCGTCGTTTCGGGACCGTTGTCATACGTGGTACACGTGCCGTCCCGGACGGTCGTGACCGCGCTCTACGGCGAACAACAACAGGTGTTCACGAACATCGACAGCGCTGTCGTGCTCTAAGTCCGAAATCCGGACAGAAACGGCTGGACCTCGATCCCGTCGATGCCGCCCCTCTCGCGATGCCCAGGCACGCGCGGGGAGCTGGCGGAAACGGGTGACAGGGAGCCGGGAATCGCCGACCGACTGACGCGATTCCGGGCAGCGTATCGAGGAAAGGGAAGTCCCAATGTTGCGTTCTCTCTTTGCCGGGGTCACGGGCCTCGGTACCAACTCGACGCGGATGGATGTGATCGGTAACAACGTGGCCAACGTCAACACGATCGGATTCAAGACTTCGCGCGTCACCTTCGAGGAGACGGTGAGCCAGCTCCTGCGGGGCGCGACCGGCCCGGTCGGTGCGCTCGGCGGATCGAACCCGGTCCAGATCGGGAACGGTGCCCGCCTGGGATCGCTCGATGCGGTCTTTACGCAGGGAGGTCTCGAAGCCACCGGCGTCGACACCGACCTGGCGATCCAGGGGCGCGCCTTCTTCGTGCTCTCCGACGGGGTGAACTCGTACTTCACCCGCGCCGGGGCGTTCCAGTTGGACGGTCAGGGCCAGCTCGTCAACCCGACCAACGGCTACGTCGTGCAAGGGTTCGCCTACGACCGCGCCTCGCAGAGCTTCGCGGCGCAGCCGAGCTCGCTCCAGATTCCGCTGGGCGAGGCGGAGCCGGCCAAGCAGACG
>JAGQHR010001017.1 GCA_020431745.1 Candidatus Eiseniibacteriota bacterium | reverse complement strand
GACCCGACGCTCGGAGACGCCATGGAGGATGGGGCCCAGGCCGTGTCGCGGGCTCGGAGCCGGCAACGCGAGATCGAAGCGGAGCAGGCACGCTCCGACGGGGACTCCAGCTCTGCCTCGGCCCAAGGAGAGCGGCCGTGAGGCTCGGCCTCCTCGGCGGAACTTTCGACCCCATCCATATCGCGCACCTCTGGATGGCCGAGCACGCCCGCGACGCGCTCGCGCTCGACGCCGTGTTGCTGGTTCCGGCGTCCCGTCCTCCGCACAAGCCCGACCAGCCCATCAGCTCGTTCGAGCATCGGTTCCGGATGGTGGATCTGGCGGTGGCGGGAATTCCCGGACTGGAAGCGTCGAAGCTGGAAGAGAGCGATCAGGCGCCGTCCTACACCGCGGAGACGCTGGAACGTGCCCGGGCGTCCTTTCCCGGGGCAGACCTCTGGCTCGTGAGCGGAGGTGACTCCCTGCGTGATCTTCCGACCTGGCGCGAGCCGGAACGGATCCTCGCGCAGGTTCGCCTCGCCGTGCTGCCGCGGCCGGGCGATGGAGAGGATCCGGTGGTGCCGGAAGGCGCGTGCGTCGATTGGTTGAACGGTCCGCGCCTCATGTTGAGCTCGAGCGCGCTCCGCCGGCGTGCGGCGGAGGGAGAGTCGATCCGGTTCCTGGTTCCGGACCCGGTGCGCGCCTACATCGACACCCACGGGCTCTATCGGAAGACTCGCCGCGGTGGGGAGGACCGATGAAACCACGGGTGTTCCTCGTCGATGGCTCGGGGCTGGTCTACCGGGCCTACTTCGCGCTCATGCGCAACCCGCTGGTGACCAGCCGCGGAGAGAACGTGAGCGCGATCCACGGGTTCCTGACCACGCTGCTGAAGCTGCTGCGCGAAGAGGATCCGCAGGAGCTGGTCGTCGCGTTCGACGTGCGCGGCGCGACGTTCCGCCACGAGGTTTTTCCCCAGTACAAGGCGACGCGCCCCCCGATGCCGCCGGAGCTGGCTTCGCAGATCCCGAAGACGAAGGAGCTCCTCGACGCGATGGGCGTCGTGCGGACCGAGGTGCCGAAGATGGAGGCGGACGATCTCATCGGCACGCTCGCCCGGCGCACCGTCGCGGCCGGCAAGGAAGCGGTCATCGTTTCCGCCGACAAGGACTTCATGCAGCTGATCGGAGAGGGTGTCCGGCAGTGGATTCCGCCCAAGCTGCAGGAGCCCGGACAATGGGTCGACGCTGACGGGGTGGTCGAGCGGTGGGGCGTGCGTCCGGAGCAGATGATCGATCTGCTCGCGCTCATGGGGGACACCAGCGACAACGTGCCCGGCGTCGCCGGCGTCGGTGCGAAGACGGCGGCGAGCCTCCTTCAACAGTATGGCTCGCTCGACGGCATCTATCAGCATCTCGAGGAAATCCCGCAGAAGGGAACCCGCGGCAAGCTGACCCAGGATCGCGCGTCCGCGTTCCTGAGCCGGGACCTGGTGCGGATCCGGCAGGATGTGGACGACGCAGTGCTGCCCGCCACCATGCCGGTGCCGGATCTCGCACATCGTCCCGGGTTCCTCGAGCAGCTCGAGAAACTGGAGTTCCGCCGGGTCATCGAATCGCTAGGGCTGCGCGCGGCCAAGACCTGGGAAACGCAGTACCGATTGTTGGAGTCGGCGGACGCCCTGCGCGATTGGCTCGCGCGGTGGCGGCAGGCCGGGGCGCCGCTCG
>JAGQHR010001016.1 GCA_020431745.1 Candidatus Eiseniibacteriota bacterium | reverse complement strand
CGGTAGGCCGGGGAGGGACGACACGTAGAGAGAGCGGCCCGGGTCGGGATGACCGACTCGGGCCGTTCTGCGTCCACTCGGGAATCAGGGAACGAGTGTGGAACCGTCGGGAGACGCAGGTGGCGTCAGTCGCAGCCAGAAGAGCGCGACTGCCGCTGCTGCCGCGACGCCGAGCGACTCCACCGCGGGCGCGATGGGAATCCGCACCCGGTGCTCGCACTCCGACTCGATATCGGCCGCCAAACCGGCTCCCTCGGAGCCCAGAAGGAGCGCGTACGGAACACGGGGGTCCAAGCTCCGGAGGTCGGTCTCCCCGCGCGGAGCGAGCGCCAGGGTGCGATAGCCCTGATTGCGCAGCTTGTGGATCGTCGGGCGCAGCGCTTCGCCCGTCACCACCGGAAGCCGGAACGAGGCGCCCATGCTCGCGCGGAGGGCCCGATGATGAAACGGGTCGACCGTCTCCTCGGTGCAAACCAGTCCAACCGCGCCGGCCGCGAGCGCCGAGCGGGCGATCGATCCGAGATTGGTGGGATCCTGAATCCCCGCCGCGACCACCAGATGCGATTGCGGCGGACCGCCCCACAGCTCGTGACGATCGTGACGGGGCCGTTCGAAGACGCCGAGGATGCCCTGGGGAGTCTCGACCGGGGAGACCGCGCGAAAGAGATGAGGAAGGATCGGGTAGAGCGGCAGGCGCAGCCGTTCCGCGCTTTCGACCAGATGCGCGATTTCGGGGTCGCGGCTCTGCACCTCGGCAAAGAGGAGCTGGCACGGCAAGCCGACCTCGAGGGCTTCGCGCACCAGATGGATCCCGTCGGCCACCAGCACTCCGGCCTTCCGGCACTCCCGGGGGCGCGCCAGGAGGCGCCGCACCCGGGTCACCTGGCGATTCTGCGACGACGTGATGGTGGGGATCTCCACGACTTCAACCTCGAATCGAGAAGGGGCGGGAGAGCGGCGCGTCTTCGAGCCGTTCGGAGCGGACGGCCGTGACGCGAGCAGCCGGGGGACCCTCGTGTAGGAACGTCAGGAGCTCCTCCAGCGCGGATTCCGTCCCCTCGGCACGGACCTCCACGGAACCGTCCGGGAGATTGCGAACCCATCCGGCCAGGTCGAGTGCGCGCGCCCGTTCCTCGGTGCTGCCGCGGAAGTAGACCCCCTGGACCCGTCCCGTTACGATGGCACGTAGCTGACGCGCTGGCGACATGGGGCTCCTTTCGCGATCGACGAACGATCGTACCAAGAGAGCTTCCGGCTTACAAACCCCCGCATGGAAGCGGAAGGGGTGTCTCGAAGGATGTGGCCCGACCCGCCGGACGCGAGCGAGCTGCTCGCGGTTCCGATCGAAGACCTTTTGCGCGAGCTCCCAGGCGCGATCTGGACCTCGACGCCGGAGTACGCCCGGCTCGACCATCCGCTGGGAATCCCGGCGCCCCGCATTCTGGAGGGGGACGAGCTGTTCTTCGACGTCGAGACCCTGGGGTTCCACGGACGACAGCTCTTCCTGGTCGGGGCCGTGATGCGGGACGGCGAGGATTGGACGGTGCGGCAGTTGCTGGCTCGGGACTATGCCGAAGAGGAGGCGATCGTGGCCGGCTTCGCCGAGATGGCGCGGCTCCGGCCCTTCTGGGTTTCGTTCAACGGCAAGGCCTTCGACGCGCCGTTCCTGCGCAATCGCGCGGCGTTCTATCGGTTGACTCTGCCCGA
>JAGQHR010000101.1 GCA_020431745.1 Candidatus Eiseniibacteriota bacterium | reverse complement strand
TCGCGGCGACCTTGGCGGACCGGTCACCGACATTCTTGACCCAGATCATGGGTGCGACGTTGATCGCCGATGCGTACTCGGACGTGGCCGGGGCGGATGGTTCGGACTACTGCGTGCGGCTGGAGACGCCGCTGGCCGGAGGGGAAGCTTACGGCACGACGAACAGTCACCAACCGGACGGGTATGAATACGACGCGTGGGGCAACTGGTGTCCCGAGCAGTTCCGCTTCGATGTGTTGGGCCTCACCAACGATGGCGTGGGAAACCGCGCCTATCAAAGCTTAGCCGGCCAGGAGACCACGTACGCACAGGTCGTCCGGGAGTCTCTGCCGGATGACAACTACCGGGTCGTCCTCGACGGTGTTTCCTGGCACCATCTTTCGGAACGCGACGGTCCTGCTGACTGCGTCGGCGATTCGGCCCACATCGTTACCGCGGTGTACCATGAGATCGCCGCTGCCTTGGAGTGGGTGTACGACGGGCCGGCGGAGATTCCCTCCGACTGCTACAGCTACGGAGTCCACACCTGTATCACTGGTGCCGATGATTCGCCGGGGGCCGTCGACACCGGAGTGACGCGCCTCTATCAGAACGCGCCCAACCCGTTCAATCCCCGGACCCTGCTGCGCTATACCCTGGCGCAGGCCGGTCCGGTCACGCTGACGATCTTCGACGTCAACGGACGCCGCGTCCGGACGCTCGTCAAGGGCTCGATAGACGCGGGCTTGCATGAGGTCGTCTGGGACGGGCGCGACGATGCCGGTCATCCGCTCGGGTCCGGCGTGTACTGGAGCCAGCTGGAGGCCGGAAGCTACCGGACCAACAAGAAGATGATCGCGCTCCGGTAGCATCGGGTTCGCGGCGAGCGCGACTGCAGCGCCGCCATGGCAGTTGAGAGAGAGCTACGAGCGCCGCGCCAGGAGTGAGGCGAGGATGTTGCCCTCGGCATCCTCGCCTTCTCGATACTCGACGATCTCCAAGGAGGCGAACGCCCGCCGCAGCTCGCCCGGATGGAGGAGGAACTCCGGACTTCGCGGCTTCCCGTGTCGATCTCTCTGCGCCACCAGGAAGGTTTCGTAGACGACGACACCCCCGGGCGCGAGGGCGATCTCGATGGCGGGCAGCAGGGCGCGATCGAGATACCGGAAGCACGTGATCACCGCGTAGCGGCTCGGTGGCAGCCAACGCCGCACCGCCCGCGCATCGGTCAGGTCCGCGCGATCGAAGCGGACCGTCGATCCTCCACATCCCGACGCTCGGCGCAGCCGTCGCGCCAGCCGCAGTGCGTCGGGCAGCACATCGATCCCGAAGACTGTTCCCCCTGCCAGATCGGTCGCGGTCGGCTTGTCCCTTGCGGGGGATGGGAGTGAATCCATACGTCGGAGTCCGAGATAGACCGCGTTGCGTCCCGAGCCACAGGCGAGATCGACGACATCACCCTGGACCGGGAGATGCGGCGCGACCTCGGCCAGAAACGGAGAGGGCTCCCAAAGCCGACCTCGATCCGGGCCTTCTTCCAAGGGTCCGGGTCGGGCTCGTTCCGCGAACTCGCCGGGCTCGGCACCGATCCATCCGGCATGTCGAAGCGTGGCCACGACGGCGGCCTCGTGTTCGGCATTGCGTCCCATGACGAGAAAGCGCCGGTGCCGAGGCGGCAGGAGGTAGGGCTCGTCCAACAAACGATTCTCGGGTCGGTGCACCGCGCCCGGAACGTGTCCGAGCAGGAAATCGCGACGTGTTCGCACATCCAGAACGGGCAGCCGATCTCCGATCCTCATGTTAGAATCCCATGACCAGGGAGGTGCTATGGTGACGACGGGTGGAACGGGAGAGGTGGGCATGCGCGACCGCGTGCTGGAGGCGCATCCTTTTCTCGATCCCTCCCTGTCCGAACGCCGTCCCGATATCCTGCGTTTCCTCTACAAACAGTACCTTTCGATGCAGCGGAACATCGAGGGTTACAACGGTTTCCTCAACAAGATCCTGCACCCGGCCGGGGACGAGCGTACGCTCGAGTCCAATCTCGCCACCGCCAGCTACTACCTCAACGAGGCGGTCCACTACATGCGGGGGCTGCTCGATCTCCTGCCTGATGATGTCCGACGGGACGCCGCGCCGCGTCAGGAAGTGGCGAACTGTTCCGACGTGCTCGAGCTGCTCGGGATGATCTTCTCCTCCCGGGATCCGGTGGTCGCGTTCGAGGCCCAGCGCAAACTTTATCTGACCAAGCTGTTCTTCGACATCGATCATTCCTGGGAGGTGCAGCGGGGCAGCGAGCACAAGGAGTACCTGGAAGGGGTCCTCAATCGCGAGCTCTTCGCCCACGTCTCGGCCACGCGGCGCATCGACATCTGCTACGCGTTGCGTCCCGACGGAGTCTCGATCGACTACAGCGTGGGCCGCCTGGAGGCGAATCAGGAGTGTTGGACGTTCGACCTCCGGGAAGTCGAGATGATCCGTGACGGGCGACCGATCCGCCTCCACGTCTACTACTTCTCCTGCCGCTTCAAGCGGGAAGTCGTGGCCTACGAGTACCGCCGGGGCGCCGAGCGCTACGAGCTCATCACCGGAGAGCCGTGGCCGACTCTGGGCAAGCGCCGCAGCGCCTCCATCGCCAGCAAAATGATCCGCAAGGGCGAGTTCGACCCCCGTTGGACCCGGGATCTCATCGGAGCCATGTTCATCGTCGAGAACCTCCTCGAGCTGGAACAGCTCAAGGAGCTGCTCTTCGAGCTCTTCGGCGGATACTTCCGGGTCCGCAATGTCGTCGACACCATTTCCGAGGACGGCGATCGGGTGCTGCTCAACCCGCAATCGGGTTCGGGATACAAAGTCTACAAGGCCGAGATCGACATTCTCTTCAACCCCGAGCGGAACCCTCAGCCGATGCCGTACTTCTTCACCGTGGAGGTGCAGCTTTACACGTTGGAGAACTACTTGCGGACGATTCACAGCGCGCACTATGCGAATCACCACGCGCTCAAGCGGCGGCAATTCCTGGAAGGGCTCGTCCCATACGTGTTTCCCAGCTCGATCTACGGTGACGAGCTGGTCGATCGCATCGTCACGAGCGTCGGGCCGGTCGTGCGGAGCAACGGCGTTCCCCGGGAGTTCGTGGAGTGACGCACCTGTACGCGGGGGAAGGCTACGCTGACGACGAGCTCGACTGTCTGTCCGATCCGCGTCCCTTCCTGCTTCGCGAGCGTGTCGTGGAGCGTCTGCAAAAGAGCTTCGATCAGCTGCGTCGACGATTGGCGGAGCATCTCCGGCAGGGCACCTACCTCGCCCCGACCGGTGTCGACTATTCCGAGGGGAAGATCGGGGTCGGGGAGCATCTCGAAGGCCTTCCCTATGTCTTCGTGGATCTGCCGCGGTTCCTGGAGAAGGAAGCCACTTTCACGTATCGGACGCTCTTCTGGTGGGGACACGGGATTTCCTTCTCGTTGATCCTCGAAGGCGGGCATCTGGGCGAGTACCGCCGGCGCCTGCTCGCGAACCGCGAGATTCTGAGCATGCTCGACGTGGAAGTTGCGATCGGACCCAATGCCTGGGATTGGTCCAAGGGAGAGGGGCACACCCTGTCCCTCACGCCCTCGAACGAAGCGGCGCTCCTGCGGAGCTTTCGGGAGCAGAGTTACCTCAAGTGCGTTCGTTTCCTGGAGTTTCGGGATCCGGAGTTCCGGGAGGGACGCGTCGACGAGGCGGCGTTGTACACTTTCCAGGCCTTCGAGCCGCTGATTCTGGGTTGAGGCCGGGGCGTTGTCCTCCGCCGTCCGTTCGTGCGATCCTGGGGAGGTCGGCGACAGCATTCTCGCCGAGGGGCATCGCAAGAGCCAAGGCAACGAGGAGTACATCCATGACGAAGCGATCCCTGTCCGTGCTCATCCTGATCGCTCTCGCGGCGGGAGCTTGGTCCTGTAGCTCCACCCCGTCGAGCGAACCGGAGTCCAATCCGATGGGAATCCCCGCCGAGACCCAGGCCTTCGACCGGACCTACCAGTATCGGAGCGAAGTCGGCGACGGCGTGATCGAAGGCACCCTCGAGCTCCATTTCGAGCCGGCCACCATCAGCACGGCTCCGATGCGTATCACCGGGAGCTGGGAGCTCGCGTCGCGAGGTACCGTCGGAGAGGTCGGCCCTCAGTTGGGAACCGGAGCGCTCGAGGGCGAGCTGCGCGACGGCCGTTCGGTCTGGTTGAACCTGAACCCGGGGTGGGCCGACAACAATGTGACGCTCGTAGGCACCATCGCTCCGCAGGTCGGAGACCTCACGGGGACGTGGCAGTACAGCAGCTTCGTCGGTCCGGTCAGCGCCGGTTCGTTTGCCGCGCAGCCTCTTTGAGATCGGAACGAGGTCGGGGCTTTTCCAGGGGGCCGCAACGGTCACATCCGGCTTCTCCCTTTCCGGAGAGCTGCCGCATCGCGCTACGGGCCAGGTAGGCGACGGCGAGTCCGACGATGACCGCGGCGATGATCAGCTGCCAGATCCCGTTCATCCCGACACCCCCGTCAAGAGGCGCGTCACCTGGTAGGTGCAGAGCGCTCCCAGATAGGCGAGCACACTCATGTAGCCGAAGACGAAGGCGGGCCAGCGCCAGGAGTTGGCTTCCCGGCGAATGACGGCCAGGGTCGCCGCGCATTGCGCGCACAGGGCGAAGAACACCATCAGGGAGAGGGCGGTCGCGAGATCGAAGAGCCGGCTGCCGTCCTCGCGTCGGGCGTTCACGATGCTCCGGCGCAGGGTGTCCTCGTTCTCGGAGTCCCCGACGCTGAAGATCACACCGAGGGTGCTGATCACGACCTCCCGGGCCGGGAAGCTCGCGATGGCGGCCGACCCGATACGCCAGTCCCAACCCAACGGACGAACCAAGGGCTCGATCAGCTTGCCCGCTTTTCCGAGGAACGATTGGTGTTGGTACTCCGCCGCCTCCCGAGCGTCGAGCTCCGTCAACGCGGACGCATCCGTGGTCTGATTGCGGAGCCCGTCATAACGGTCATGGATCTCCGTGGGATGCGGGAAGTAGTTGAGTGCCCAGACCACGATCGAGATTGCGAAAATGACTGTCCCGGCCCGCACCAGGAACGCCCAACCCCGTTCGAGAACCGTCCGAAGCACGCTGTTCCACTGAGGTACTCGGTACGGCGGCAGTTCGATGAGGAACGCGGACGACTTCCCGCGGAAGAGGGTGCGACGGAAGATCCATCCCAGCGGCCACGCCAGCGTGATTCCCAGCAGATACATCGCCAGCATCGCGAGCGCCTGGGTGTCGACGAGCCCGAGCACCATGACCGACGGCACGACGGCCGCGATCAGGACGGTGTAGACGGGAAGCCGGGCAGAGCAGCTCATCAGCGGGGCCAGGAGGATCGTGGCCATGCGCGTCTTCCGATCCTCGATGACCCGGCTGGCCATGACACCAGGAACCGCGCACGCGAAGCTCGAGAGCAAGGGAATGAACGATCGTCCGGACAAACCGACCCGGGCGAAGATCCGGTCCATGAGGAACGCCGCGCGCGCGAGATAGCCGGACTCTTCCAGCAACGCGATCAGGAAGAAGAGGATCAGGATCTGCGGCAGGAAGATGACGACGGATCCCACGCCGCCGATCACACCGTCCACGACCAGGCTGCCGAGAGCACCGTCTCCGAGTGCGCCGGACGCCAACGTTCCGAGCGCGCCGGTGCCCCGATCGATCAGGTCCATGGCCGGGGTCGCGGCCGAGAAGATGCTTTGGAATACCGCCCCCATCACGATGACGAGCGCGAGCAACCCCCAAAACTTGTGGGTGAGGACCCGATCCAGTCGTTCCTGGCCTTGGCTTCCCCGGCTCACTGCCTGTCGACGGACGGTTTGGCTCACGATCTCGCGGATCCAGGCGTAGCGGGTGACCGACTCCTGCAGGATGTAGGGTTGCGCCGGGTCCGCGTTCTCCTCACGGATGGTACGCACCAACGCGACCGCCTCGGTCCCGGACCGCTCGGACAGGCTCCGTTCGATCGCTCCACCCTGATCGACGAGCAGGCGGATGGCTTCCGCAAACCCGGGGCGTAGTCCGTGCGGCTCGAGCCGGTGTTGCATCGCTTCGACGCCTCGACGGAGAGGCTCGGGATAGGGAATCGGCGGGCGCACGCGAGCGGGCATGTCTCCGAGATCCGCCATGCGAGCGCGTAGCTCGTCGATGCCCTTTCCGCTGACCGGGTGAACGGCGACGACCGGGGCGTTCAATGCATCGGCGAGCCGTCGCCCGTCGATCTCGATGCCGCGGTGCTCGGCGATGTCGATCATCGTGAGCGCGACCACCACCGGAAGTCCGAATTCCAGGAGCTGGGTCGTGAGGTAGAGGTTCCGTTCGAGGTTCGAGGCGTCGACGACGACGAGCAGTCCTTGAACCGGATCCTCGCCGGCCACCCGCCCGAGGAGGACTTCCGTCGCGAGCTGCTCATCGAGGCTGCGCGCGGCCATCGAGTAGGTTCCGGGAAGGTCGATGAGCTCGATCGGTGAGGTCGGTCCTTCCGCACGGAGCCGCCCGACCTTGCGCTCGACGGTTACGCCGGGGTAGTTGCCGATCTTTTGGCGCGAACCGGTCAGGGCGTTGAAGAGGGTGGACTTGCCGGTGTTCGGATTGCCGAGCACGGCGATCCGAAAGAGCGCTGCGGGCGTTGACTGCACCGGAGCTTGACGAGCGACGCTTTCCACAGGGTTCACGCGGGGAGAATCGTAATGCAGGCAGCGTCCGACTTGCGGATGCTGAGGGCGTACCCGCGGACTCGGATCTCCATGGGATCACCGAGCGGCGCGAATCGGACCACTTCGATTTCCGTCCCCGGAGTCAGGCCCATCTCGAGATACCGCTGGGCGTCGATGTCTCCCAGGAACGCGGCGACCTGGCCCCGTCCCCCTGCGCGCAACCGATCGAGCGTCGTTTCCATAGCTCCCTTGTTCCCTGCGTCGTCGAACCGAGAGGCCCGCCGCGTCGGATTCCGCCTCTCTGATGTCTTTCGGACTCGCGGGTCCCGGGCAGGAGATCTTCCCGCCCTACTCTCTAGTATCGGTCATATCACCGGAGAGTGAGATTGAGATTCATTCTCACTCAAAGATAAGCAATTTCGATCGCTGGAGAAAAGGTACGACCATCCATCCGGGTTCGACATCCGCATTCTTGCTTACGGCCATTTCGTTGCTCGAAGGAAGTCCCCGTGGTCGCCGCCTGTGGCTCAGTCGGCCAAACCCAGATAACCTGCTGGACGAAAGGTACTTACACGGTGTATCCTGCAGATTCTGGGTTGTGGCCCCGTCCGCCCGGGAAATCGGGATCCCAAAAAAGAGCCTTCGGAGCGGCCAAGATGGGGTGCGAGGGTGTCTGCGGCGTTCCTGGCTTCCGAGCCCGATGAAGCCCGAAGACGTGCGATGACGACGATCCCAAGGAGGGGAGCACGAACGCATGGCCGTCCGATTCCTCCTAGGTCCGGCCGGATCGGGAAAGACGCAGTACTGCCTCGATCGACTGCGGAATCTGGAGCGTGAGGGACGGCCGGGCATCTATCTGGTCCCGGAGCAGTTCACTTTTTCCGCCGACCGCGAGCTTCTGGGGCCACCGGATCTGCACGGATTGCGGCACGTCCGCGTGCTCTCCTTCACCCGCTTCGCCTGGTGGATGCGGGAGCGTGCGGGCGAGGCTCTCCTTCCGACGGTCGATAGCGCCGTGCGCCCGATGATTCTGCGCAGTGTCCTCGAGCGCATGAACCCTGAGGTTCTCGGTCCGCTGGCCTCGATGCGGGGACGGCCGGGCGTGCTTCTGCAGCTGTCGCGCTTCGTCGGCGAAGTCCGCAACCATGGACCGATCGACTTTCTCGATGCCATCGAAGTCTCCCGCCTCGAGTTGACCGCGCGATCTGTCGATCCGGATCGTTCATCGGCGGACGCTGCCGTGGCTCCCGCGATCCTGCAGAAGCTTCACTCGCTGGCGGAGGTCTACGGCGCGTACGCGACGCGGCTTCGGGAAATGAAACGCCTCGATCCCGAGGAACAACTCTTCGGACTCGAGCCCCTTCTGGCCGCCGATTCCGGGCTGCCCGATCTGACGATCTATGTGGACGGGTTTCTCTCATGGACACGCCGGGAGGCGGAGCTGCTTGCCGCGCTCGCCAAGCACGGAGTCGCGCTCGAGATCGCCCTGTGCTGTGATCCGCGGGAACGCGAGCTCCCCCGCGTTCCATTCCGTCCGGTGTGGCGCAGTTTGGAACAGGTATCGTCCCGCTTCGGCCGTGCCGGAGTCACGGTCGAGGAGTCACGCACGTTTCCCGGGGATCATCCGACCCGATTCCGGGCGGCGCTTCTTTCGGACATCGAGCGGCGCCTCTATCCGCACGTGCTCCTGG
>JAGQHR010001015.1 GCA_020431745.1 Candidatus Eiseniibacteriota bacterium | reverse complement strand
CCGGGGTCAGGCTGGGATGGAACTTCCGGGCGGTCGCGACCGCCGGGCCGATGTTGTCGACCAGCTTGGGGATGCTGCCGTGGATTTCGGCGTCCTTGACGACCGCGGTCACGGCACCGCACGACTCGTGTCCCAGAACCACCATGAGCGGCGTTCCGAGATGGTCGACGCCGTACTCGATAGACCCGATCTCGTCGGTGTCGCAGACGTTGCCGGCTACGCGGATCACGAAAACGTCACCGATTCCCTGGTCGAAGAGGGCCTCGATGGGGACGCGCGAATCCGAGCATCCGATGACGGTCACGAACGGTGTCTGCCCCTTCGCCGTTTCGTAGCGGCGCTTGCGGTCAAGGTGAGGGAAGAGGCTCGTGCCCGTGACGAATCGATCGTTGCCGGCCTTGAGCGCTTCGAGCGCCTGGTCCGGCGTCATGTCCGGTTCGTCGCCGGAGGTGTACCCGGGCTCCGCACAGACGAGGACGGTGATCGAAGCCAGGAGCAGAGCAGGGCAGACGCGAGTCAACGACGGCACGGTATCCCTCCCTCGAGCATGCATTCGGGGCGACCCCGGACGTGTCGTCGCCGGGTCGCCCAGGTACGTGAAGTGGCGTCCAGGGGAGATCGGCCCGGCGTCAGCGCTTCTTTATGGAAGTCTCTCCCGAGGGGCAGAACTTGCCGTCTCAGCCGAAGGTGACCAGCGCGACGCCGAGCATCCCGATCGCGAGCCCAACCGTGCGCTTCCAGGTCACCGGTTCGCGCAGGAGCAGCGCGGCCAATAGGAAGGTCCAGAGAGTAGAGGTTTGATTCAGCGCCGAAGCCACCGATGCCTGGGTGTACTTCATCCCTCCCAGCCAAAGCATGAGCGAGACGTAGTTTCCGAGCAGCGAGCCGAGGATCATCGCGGGCCAGAGCGACCATCTCCGGAGCGAATGCAACCCGGCGCGCTGTTCCCGAGGCAGGATCGGCAGGAGAAGGAGCAGGCTCCCGATGCCGCCCGCCATCCGCCAGCAGTTGGCCCAGACCACCGACATCTGATCGAGCACGGGCTTGACCATCACGACGGAGACCGCCTGTGCCACCATCGCCGAGATACCGAGGATCGTCCCCAGAGTGAGGGTCCTGCGATCGAGCTCCCGGTGCGGGCCCCTCATCGAGGTGACCGAGAGCACAGCCGTGAGGATCGCGACGACCCCCAGTCCCTGCACCATGCTGAGGCGTTCGCCGAGGTAGAGAACGCTCATCACGATGATCGCAGGGCTGTAGGAGGTCGTCACGATGGCGTGCAGCCCGGCGCCGATCCGATTGAGGGCCATCAGGAACAACGTGTCCGCGATTCCGATGCCGATCACGCCGCTGGCCAGGAGCAGCATCAGGATCTTCCCGCTGTGCGGCTGCGTCGCCGGGGCGGCGCCCGTGCGATCCAGGAGAAACCAGGTAGCGAGGAGGAGACCGAATGCGAAGGTGATCTTGAAGAGGTTGAGCGCGAGTGGCGGAACGTCCCTTCCGGTTCGCCGGAACACGATGACGGCGAACGACCAGGTGATCGGGGCCGCGAGCGCGAGGGTCTCTCCGAGGTATGGCATGCCCTGGGCCTTCCGGTCTTTGCTGGTTCGTCTCACCGGGCGTGGCCGGTCGACGGAGAACGTCGGAATCTGCTGCGGGAACTCTAGTCGGTCGGCGGGTCGAAGCAAGGGAGATCCGCATCTCGCCT
>JAGQHR010001014.1 GCA_020431745.1 Candidatus Eiseniibacteriota bacterium | reverse complement strand
TCACGTTCGAGTACACGATGATTCGCGGCATCAACGACGAACCCGCCCTGGCCGACGCGTTGGCCGAGTTGGCGCTCGATGTTCGGGCCTTCGTGAACCTCATCCCCTTCAACCCGATTCCCGACCAGGATTGGCGGCCGTCCACACCGGATCGGATTCGCGCCTTCGCGGGCATCCTCGAAGCCCGAGGCGTGTCCGTGGCCGTGCGTGAAACGCGGGGACGAGACATCGACGCGGCGTGCGGCCAACTCCGCGCGCACGTCCTGGTTCAGCTGGAGGAGTCGCGCCGGGTCTGAGGGGGCCGGTCGTGCCGGCCGCCGATCAGTGGATCCCCGAAGCGATCCGTCCCCACCGGACCTCACGGATCGCCGGGAAGGGTCGGTAGGAGTCCCGGTTGTACGAGAAGTAGATGAACTCGGCCCGACCTTCCAGGCGCCACCCTTCCAGGAGCCCCCAGTAGCGGGAGTCCAGGCTCCGCTCCCGATTGTCGCCCAGCATGAAGTAGCGGTCTTCGGGGATGACGATCGGCCCCCAGTTGTCCCGAGTGGGCCGGTAGGTCGCGGGGTCCACGCCCGCCTGTAGGACGTCCATCTGCCACTGCATCCACGGGTGGGACTCGTCGGGCACGTCGTCATGCTTCACGTACGGTTCGTCCTGCGGCTGACCGTTCCGGTAGAGGACGCGGTCACGCATCTCCAACGTGTCACCGGGCATCCCGATGAGGCGCTTGATGAGCTTGAGCGTCTCCTCGTGCGGCGGGTCGAAGACGATGACATCCAGGCGCTCGGGCCGTGAATAGCCCGGGATGCGAAAGCCGAGCAGCGGCACGCGCGAGCCGATGGCGGCCCGATTCACGAGCAGCATGTCACCGACGAGCAGCGTGTCCTCCATCGAACCGGACGTGATGACGAAGGTCTGCACCAGGAAGGCGCGGAGGACGAAGAAGAGGACCACCGCCACGGCGATCGACTTGAGCCACTCGAGGGCAGACCCGCCCTCGTCCGCTTCGGCCCGTTGCTTGCGCCTCCGGCTCGTCCGCTCGTTCGGTTCCGCTTCCTTTGCGTGCTTCGCCCTCCGTCAGCCCCTCCCTTCCTGCGTGATGCCCCGGTTCATCGAGCCCACCATGCGCGCGGATCCCACCACCGCCCGGTTCCTTCCGCTCCCCGCCCCCCGACCGACGTAACCGAACTCCACCCGCTGCCCAGCCATACGGAAACGTCGGCGAAACGGTTCGGGTCGGGTTGGTCGACGACGTTATCGATTCCGAGGGCTTCCGCAACGGCGCGCGCCGCCTCCGGGCGTCCCACACGGTCGAACACGAGCGTGGAGTCGGCGTCGAAGGACCCTGCATTTCCGAAGTACACGACATCGAACCCATGGTCCCGAAGGAAGTCCGTGGCGTCACGGGCGAGCCCGCTGACGCCTCCGGCGTTGAGCACCTCCACTCGGATGCGTCCCTCCGGCCGTTCGATCGGCCGCAGGGCATCGGCGTCGTCCGACCGTGTGGGTCGGCGCACCACCAGAGCGAGCGGAACGGCGATCACCGCCGCGCCGATCACCATTCCGAATCCGAGCCGTGCGACGCGGTTCACGTCCGCTCCACGGCCAGGCGGTTCCAGAAGGCCAGCGTCTGGGGGCGGACCGGCGATCCGCGGTCGAGCAGATTCCTGATTCGTGCCGCGACGATCTCGCGGGTGACGGCGTCGAG
>JAGQHR010001013.1 GCA_020431745.1 Candidatus Eiseniibacteriota bacterium | reverse complement strand
TTCGTCCGCCGCCCCTCCCCGGCAGGATGCAAACGCCCCCAAGGATACTGGGGGCGTTGAAGAAATCAAGCTAGGAAACGCGGGGCAAACCGCCGGTGACAAGGGCGTCTGCCGGCGTCCGACGCGACGGGGAACCGCCTAGCGCCGGTCGATTTCCAGATACCGTTCGGAAACCGGCCCGGTGTAGATCGCCCGGGGCCGGAAGATCCGGTTGTCCGCGAGGTACTCCAGAGCCCGGGCCGTCCAGCCGGGAACCCGGGCCACCGCGAAGATGGGGGTAAACATGGCTGTCTCGATTCCCATCGCCCGGTAGACCAGACCGGAATAGAAGTCCACGTTCGGGAAGATCTTCTTCTCCTGGCCCAGCTCGGAGGTGACGAGGTGGTCGAGCTGCACGGCGACCTCGTAGAGCTTGCGGGTGCCGGGGTCGCGATCCGTGATCAGCTTCGCGATCGGTCCGAGGATGCGCGCCCGCGGATCGTAGGCTTTGTAGACGCGGTGACCGAACCCGTTGATCTTCCGTTTGGTCTCGCGCGCTCTCGCGAACCAGGCGGGGACGTTGCCGGCGTCGCCGATCTCCTCCAGGTCGTACAGAACTTTCTCGTTGGCGCCGCCGTGGAGCGGGCCCTTGAGACTGGCCACGCCGGCCGTGACCGAACCGTAGAGATCCGAGAGCGAGGAGTTCACTACCATGGTCGTGAAGGTCGAGGCGTTCATCCCGTGATCGGCGTGCAGGATGAGCATGATATCCATGACCTTCGCGAGCGCCGGGTCGGGATCGGCCCCGGTCATCATGTAGAGGAAGTTCTCCGCGTGTCCGAGATCGGTTCGGGGAGCCACCACCGGCTTACCCTCGCGGAGACGGGCGATGGCTGCGACGAGCGTCGGGAACTGCGCCACGAGCTGCACCGCGATCCTCTTCTCCTTGGCCGGCGAGGTATCTTCGGCGTCGGGGTCGAGATTGCCCAGAACGGAGACGGCGGTCCGGAGCGCCGACATGGGGTGGGTCTTGTCGATGGGGACGCGCCGGAGCACGTCGAGGACCGCCTCGGGGACCTGCCGGTGTCCGCGCAGCTGCTCCTCGAACGCGTCCATGTCCCGCCGCGTCGGGAGCTTGCCCTCGAACAGCAGGTACGTCGTCTCTTCGAACGTCGAGTGCTCGGCGAGGTCGAAGCAATCGTAACCGCGATAGACGAGCCAACCCTTCGCGCCGTTGACATAGCCGACCTTGGTATCGGTCGCGATCGCACCTTCCAGGCCCTTGCCAACCTGGCATTCCACGGGGTATTTGACGTCGCCGGTGAACTGCGGCTCGGGCTCGTCACTCGTTTCGCGGCGCGCCGTCTCGGCCGCCTGCTGAATCAACTTTCGAATATCGTCGATCATCGTTTCACATCCTCGATCTGTTCTGTTGACGAACCTGAGCCTAGCACAGGGGTCCCCAGCTCCCAATGAACCGCGGCATTCCTGGCGATTCGGGCGCTCGTCCCTGTATCCAATCCGATTCGAGCACTCGTCCCCGTATCCAGTTCGGCGCCGTCACGCCATCTTTTGCGGTCGTGGCGGCTCACTCGGGGAGAGGCCTCTGGACCGCGTAGGTCGTCAGATCGGATACGGTGTCCACGGTGAACGACCCGGTGGGAGACTGGAAGGTATCCACCGATCGCCGCTTCACGATGCCTACCCCGTCCACCATCCAAAAATCCTGATCGCTCGTCT
>JAGQHR010001012.1 GCA_020431745.1 Candidatus Eiseniibacteriota bacterium | reverse complement strand
CCACGGCCTGATGCTGCTGCGCGTACGCGATGAGCTTCTCCGTCGCGTCGGGATGCCGATCGAAGAGGACGTCTTCGATCAACGTCCGGAGATCGGCCGGGACGTCCTCGTACACCGCGAGCTGACCGGCATTGACGATGCCCATGTCGAGCCCGGCCTTGATCGCGTGGTAGAGGAACACCGAGTTCATCGCCTTGCGCACCGGCTCGTTTCCGCGGAAGGAGAAGGAGAGATTGCTCACGCCGCCGCTGACCCGGGCCAACGGGAAGCGTCGCTTGAGCTCCGCGACCGCTTCCAGGAAGGACAAGGCATATCCGTTGTGCTCCTCGATTCCCGTCGCGACGGTGAGCACGTTGGGATCGAAGACGATGTCCGAGGACGGAAAGCCCACGTCCTCGGTGAGGATGCGGTGGGCCCTCGAGAGGATCTCCACCTTGCGCGCCGTCTCGGTCGCTTGACCCTCCTCGTCGAACGCCATCACGACCACCGCGTGTCCGTGGCGCCGAATGAGGCGGGCATGCTCGCGGAAGACATCCTCGCCTTCCTTGAGGCTGATGGAGTTGACGATGCCCTTGCCCTGCAGACACTCCATCCCGGCTTCGAGGACACGGAAGTCGGAGCTGTCGACCATGATGGGCAGACGCGCGATGTCCGGTTCCGCACCCACCTGGTGGAGGAACGTTCGCATCACCTGGACCGAGTCGAGCAGCCCCTCGTCCATGTTGACGTCCAGGACGTTGGCGCCGCCTTCCACCTGATCGCGCGCCACGGCGAGCGCCGCCTCGAAATCTCCCCCACGGATGAGCCGCGCGAACTTCTTCGATCCGGTGACGTTGGTCCGCTCGCCGATGACCGTGAAGTTCGAGTCCTCCCGAATGGTGTAGCGCTCGAGGCCGCTGTAGTGCGTGTACGAAGGCAACGAGGGCGTGACGCGCGGCGCGCACCCCCGCACCGCCTGCGCGATGGCCGCGATGTGGGCCGGGGTCGTCCCGCAGCAGCCTCCCACGACGTTGAGCCAGCCGCGCCGCGCGAAGTCGCCCAGCGTGCGCGCCATCTGCTCGGGCGTTTCGTCATAGCCGCCGAACGCGTTCGGGAGACCGGCATTGGGATGGCAGCTGACCCGACGATCGGCGAGTCGCGCGAGATCCTCGACGTGGGGCCGCATCAGCTCCGGGCCCAGCGCGCAGTTCACCCCCACCGCGAAGAGATCGGCATGGGTAATCGAGGTGTAGGCCGCCTCCACCGTCTGTCCGGACAACGTGCGTCCGCTCTGGTCGGTGATGGTGATCGAGGCGATCACGGGCAACCGGTAGCCGCGCTCCTCGAAAAGCTCGTCGATCGCGAAGAGAGCCGCCTTGAGGTTGAGCGTATCGAAGGAGGTCTCGACCAGCAGCAGGTCCACACCCCCGTCGAGGAGAGCCTCGGCTTCCTCCCGATACGACGCCCGCAGGTCCTGGAAGGTCACGTTGCGCAGCGACGGATTGTTGACGTCCGGGGACAGCGACGCGGTGCGGTTGGTCGGTCCCATCGATCCCGCGACGAATCGGGCGGGCCGGCGCCCTCCGGTCGGGGCGCCCTGCTCCGCGACCCACCCATCGACGGCGCGCCGGGCAATCTCGGCCGCCGCCCGATTGATGTCGTAGGCGTCCGCGGACAGCCCGTAGTCGGCCAAAGACACCGAAGTCGCCGTGAACGAGTTCGTCTCGACGATGTCCGCCCCGG
>JAGQHR010001011.1 GCA_020431745.1 Candidatus Eiseniibacteriota bacterium | reverse complement strand
GTGACGCAGACTCCAGCTGGAATCGGATGGTGACGTCATCGCGGAACGGATTCGGGAACGCCTGCGCGGCGATCGTGGACATGTCCGCGACCGGCGCCGTGTCCTGCGCGTCATCGTCTCCCAGACCGGCCGGCTCTGGCTCTCCCAGCGTGGGACGATCGAACGGGAACGTCTCGTTCGCGACGCGTGGGTCGGTCAGACCGTTGACGAGGAAGTCCTCGACGTCGGCCGCGAGGTTGGCTGGGATCGGGATGCCGCCGCGCACAGCCGGATCCTGGTTCTCGGGGAAGTGGACGTGACCGTTCAGGCGCTGATAGAAGCTCAGCGCGTCGGCGACATCGGTGATCTGCCCGGTGTGCATCAGACGATCACGCTGCCCGACGTCCCGCAGGGACGGAACCTTGAAGCGTCCGCGGTCCTGCGGCACGCCCGTCACGCCCTGCCGGCCATTGTCCTCGACCGGTGGACGCAGACCGATGTTGCGGAAGCTGCCGTCGGAAAAGACCGGCGGACGATGGCAGACGCTGCACGGACTGTTGCGGAAGAAGTCCCACCCGCGACGCTGCTGCTGGGTGAGCGCACCGGGGTTGCCATTCACGAACTGATCCCAAGGCGTCTGATCGGGTGTCAGCGTCCGCTCGTAGGTCGCGATCGCGAAGGCGATGCGGGAAGCGGTGATCGCGGGATCCCCGAACGCCTCGGTGAAAAGCGCGGGATAGGTCGGCGACTGCGCGATGGCCGCCGCCATGTCGGGGGGAACGTCGGACACCAGCGCCAGGGGCACCACTTCCATCAGGTGCGCCTCCACGTCGGACCAGGTGCGATCCTCGTAGGCCATCTCCGCGTCATTGAGGATCGGCGCGATCGCCTGGCTCTCCAGCCCGCCACCCAGAGGAATCAAGGTGGATCCTGTCTCCGGGTCCACGAACGTGCCCGAGGCCCGGCCGTCCCAAAACAGGTTCGGCGCGTAGGGCGCTCCGAGCAGCGTCTGCGCGGTGCGTGCGGTCACCTGCGGATCGGTCCCGAAGAGCGGATCGACGATCGGATCACCGTCGGAGTCGGCGTGCCGGATGCCGGGCGATCCGAGGATGTCGTCCGGGGTGTCGAGCACGAGATCGAATCCCGGGTGCTGCCCGACGCGGCCGTCCGCGCCCCCCGCGCCGAACCGGTGGCAGGTCCCGCACGCCATCGATCCGTCGCTCGAAAGCTGCTCGTCCCAGAAGAGGATTTTCCCGAGCACCCGCTTCTCTTCCGTGATCGGGTTCTGCGGGGGGACCGGGGCCGGCGGAAGTCCCTGGGCCAGGACGGGGCTCGCTCCTCCGGCGAGGACGAGCAGAGCGAGACGGAATCTGGTGATCTGTGGATTCATCACGGGAGGGGTCCTTTCCGGTGACTCGGCTCGCATCGACTCCACGCGCGTCGACCGCCAGCTCTCCGTCGGTCGACCGCGCGGGCCCCCGTGAGCGCGGCTCCGGGGGTTCGATCAGTGGGTGGAACGGTAGCGGGTGAATGTGTCACGAATGTGTCAGCACCTTGAGAAAGCTCGACTCGGACCTCGTGGCTCGGCGGATCGGCCGGGAGATCAACGCCGAACCACGACCTTGCGCACCGCCTGGGCTCCGTCGGCGTGGAGCCGCACCAGGTAGACGCCATCGGGAACGCTGCGATCCCGGGCATCACGACCAGCCCAGACCGCGCGGTGCGGTCCTGCCGCCAGCGGCGC
>JAGQHR010001010.1 GCA_020431745.1 Candidatus Eiseniibacteriota bacterium | reverse complement strand
TGAACGGGAGAGGGGCCGAGCCCGACGTCGCCTCGACCCGAGGCCGCCCCGCCGAAAACAGGATCACGCCGACACGCTTCCCGCAATCGGCTGTCGAGATTGAGACGCGTGCTCTTTCCCCGACGAGTCGCCGCGCGGCAGACGCGCAGTGCGGTCGATTCGACGCCCGGGGCGCGCTGTGTGCCGGTCGGTACCGATCGAGACCCAGTGGAAGCCGGCCGTGGTCACGAGGGTGGAACGTTCCTCCAACAAGGAGATCCTCCGAAGCATCCGGGCGCGGTTGGGGATCCGACTCCGGTCATCGCCACGAGCTGGGGGCAGATCAAGCAGCGCTCCGCCCAACAGACGTAGCGACGAACTGATGCCCATCACGGGCGTCCCCCGCCCGAACGGGTGCCGTCGGCTGGTTCCCTCGATGCAGCCTACGCGGTGGCCGTCCAGCCTCGTCCTGCTCATCCTGCTCATTTCCCCTAAGTGTTTGCCGAATCAGTCGTAGAGGACATCCGAAGAAGTCGGCAAACGATTTGACCCCAACGAGGCGCCGGCCGTAAACCTGGATGTCGAGATCTAGGATTGATCCAGCAGTCACACAGCTGGGCAGTCGACGATCCGCCCCGCGCCAGCCGGAATGGAGGACTGAGGATGTCGTTCCAGGACCGAACGTCGGACTCCGTGGTTTCTCGCCGCCGCTTCCTCTTTCAGATGGCCGGCGCGGGATTGGGATCGGTGGCTCTGTCGAGCAACGTCGTGCGGGGGCTCGACGCGTTGGAGCCGCTCTACGTCGGCAACCCCCTGTCCCACTATCCCAACCGCGACTGGGAGAAGGTGTATCGGGACCTCTATCAGTCCGAGTCGTCCTTCGTCTTCCTCTGCGCGCCCAACGACACCCACAATTGCCTGCTCCGCGGTTACGTCAAGAACGGGGTCGTCACCCGCATTTCTCCCACCTACGGGTACCACGAGGCGACGGACCTCGACGGCAATCAGGCGAGTCGGCGTTGGGACCCGCGCTGCTGTCAGAAGGGGTTGGCCCTGGTCCGGCGGTTCTACGGGGACCGTCGCTGCAAGCGACCGCTCATGCGCCGGGGATTCAAACAGTGGGTCGAAGAAGGGTTCCCGCGCGACCCCCAGACCGCGGCCGTCGATCCGAAGTACATGCGTCGCGGCGACGACGCGTGGGTCACGGTGAGCTGGGACGAGGCCTTCAGCTACTCCGCCCGGGCGCTCGAGAACATCGCCCGCACCTATACCGGCGAAGAAGGCAAGAAGCGCCTGCTGGCGCAAGGATACGACCCGATCATGGTGGACGCGGCCGGAGGCATCGGTACGCAGGTGATGAAGTTCCGTGGCGGCATGCCTCCGCTCGGAATGACCCGGGTGTTCGCGCAGTACCGGCTGGCCAACGCGATGGCGCTCCTCGACGACAAGATCCGCGGTCTCGGCGCGGATGGATCCGTGGGCGCGCGCGGCTGGGACAACTACTCCTGGCACACCGACCTCCCCCCCGGTCACCCGATGGTGACGGGTCAGCAGACCGTCGACTTCGACCTGTGCAACGTGGAGCACGCGAAGCTCGCGCTCATCTGGGGCATGAACTGGATCACGACCAAGATGCCCGACGCGCATTGGCTCACCGAGGCGCGACTCAAAGGCACCCGCGTCGTCGTCATCGCCTGCGAGTACTCGGCGACCAGCTGCAAGGCGGACGACGCCATCGTCGTACGC
>JAGQHR010001009.1 GCA_020431745.1 Candidatus Eiseniibacteriota bacterium | reverse complement strand
GTCTTCCACGGCCTCTGGCAGCTCGGGATCGCGCAGGCCGTATCCAATCTCGGGTACGCCAGCGCCGCCTGGTTCGATCTGCCGCGCGAAGCGATCTACGCGGCCTCGGTCCTCGAGAGCTTCTGCAGCGGTCTGGGCACGGCCGCCTTCCTCTCGTTCCTCATGAACCTGTGCGACAAGGAATACGCGGCGGTCGAGTACGCCATGTTGTCGGCGATCTTCGGATTCAGCCGCTCGATCTCGGGTGCCGTCAGTGGGTGGGCCACCGAGCAGATGGGCTACGGCGCCTACTTCGCCTTCACGTTCCTACTCGCGTTCCCGGCCTACGCGCTGCTTCCCGTCGTACGCCGGTGGGTTCGCACGACCGAGCCCGCGCATCCGAGCCCCTGACGATCCGGGCGCATCATCTCGGACGGACGTCCTCGTCCAGCCCGGCACCGCTGGATCCAGACCACTCGCCGCGGTCCCCTGAGACTCAATCCCGCGATATCGGTGCGTCCCCCGGTCAGACCGGGCGGTCGACGTGCTCCAGTTCGTCGAGGCGATCACGATGGAGCACGATCGGGGAACCGTCGCCACCCCCTTCGAACATCCGTAGGAAGCGGGCGCCGAAGACCACGTCTTCCGGTTTGTACGAGGTGCGCGAGTGGACCGTCTGATTGAACGTCTCGTCCACGGCCGTGATCAGGACCAGGAACTCGGCGTCGCCCTCGGCGAGCGACTCCGGGCTCACACCCCAGAGCGGGCTGCTCTCGTCGATCGGATGTACGAGCGTCCAGGAGAGCGCGAAGAACGCGATGTGCTTCAGCTCCAGCGGCAGCTCGTCGAACGACCGCTCCAGCTTGCCGTTTCGCTCGATGCGGCGTGTGTAGTACATCTGGGCCGAGACATCGACCAGATGATTGTTCCGGCCGTTGACCATGCGCAGCTCGAAGGCTTCGCCCCCCTCGTACGGCGCGATGAGCGCCTTTCGGCTGTAGATGATCCGCGCGACCGGGCGGGCGAACCGAGCGAAGACCAAACCCGTGATGAGCGCGAACAGCAGGATGCCGACGAACGACTCGACGGTCACCACGAGATTGGCGGGCAACCCACGGGGCACGATGTTGCCGTACCCGATCGTCGAGATCGTCTCCACGCTGAAGAAGAAGGCGCGCTGGAACGAAGAGGAGAGTCCGTCGTGGCTCGCTTCCAAAGCGGCCGGTCCCAGCGCGACGTAGATCCCTGCGAAGGCCAAGTTGATGACGAGATACGCCGCCGACGAGAGCGTGAAGAACTGCCGCCAGGTCATGACCAGGAGCGATCGGTAGACGTGGAGCGACGCGAAGAGCCCGAACCCGCGCCGGTCGACGTTGAACGTGCCGTCCCGATGGAGCAGCCGGCGGGACCGGCCGGCCGAGGCCTGGGTTCCGAAGCCGAGGTCGGTCGGACGCGGTCTCAGGATCTGCCGCATGCGGAGAGCGCATCCTCCTGTCGTGGCTCACGCTGTTGTGGATCTCGGATCAAGTCCACGACGGATCTGGCCTTCCCAGTCCCGGAGCCTCGTCCTGTCGGAAGAGCGCGCGCACCTCGGGTCGCTCCAGGATGTAGATCCCGTAGATCCCGAAGGCCGTCCCGAACGGCAGGGCCAGAAGGTAGCAGGCCGCCAGGATCAGGCCGCCGGTGCGGGCCCATCCCCGGCGGGTGAGCAACCCGATTCCCACGACCACGCCCGGCACTTGCAGAAGCAG
>JAGQHR010001008.1 GCA_020431745.1 Candidatus Eiseniibacteriota bacterium | reverse complement strand
GCCCTCGGGAGCGTCCTCCTCGTCGGAGAAATCGAGCAGCGGGTTCGCGTCGCTCCGCGCGTCGGCCGGACCGGCAGCGTGTGTCGGGCCTGCCTCGCCGGGAGCACCATGCCGCGTGGAACGGTTCGGGTCGGCCGTCCGGGACCTTCCGTCGCGTTTCCGTTGCCCCCGGAACCACCGCATCCTAGGCCCTCCGATCGACCGTGGCGTAGACCACCGGGATCACGACCAGCGTCAGCAGGGTCGCGAAGGTGAGGCCGCCGATGACCGCGACCGCCATCGGAGCCCGGATCTCGGCCCCTTCCCCGATGCCCAGGGCCATCGGAAGCAGACCGAGCACGGTGGTGGACGTCGTCATGAAGATCGGACGGAGCCGCGCCTGACCGGCGTCGAGGATCGCCTCGAGCTTGCCCAAGCCTTCGCGCCGCCGTTGGTTGATGAAGTCGACGAGCACGATCGCGTTGTTGACCACGATTCCCGTGAGCATGACCACGCCGATGAGGACGACGACGCTGATCGAGGTGCCGGTGAGCAGCAGCGCATAGACCACGCCGACCAGACCGAGCGGTACGGTCAGCATGATCACCAGCGGGTGCAGGAACGACTCGAACTGGCTTGCCATCACCATGTAGACCATGAACGCGGCGAGCGCGAGCGCGAGCATCAGGCTACGGAAGGAGGTCGAGACCTCATCGTTCTGTCCGCCCAGCGCGACAGCCAGGCTCGGCGGGGGAGGCGTCTCGCGGAGGACGCGACGGATGTCGGCGGTCACTCCACCGAGATCACGGCGGTCCAGGTTCGCGCTCACGACCGTGGCCCGATGCTGGTCGAGGTGGGTGATCTCCGACGGCCCACGTCCCAGATCGACGGAGGCTACGGAGGAGAGAGGAATCGGCACGCCCTCCACCTGGCTGACGACGAGGTTGCGTACCTGCGAGACGTCGAGGTTGCTTGCCTGGGCGGTGCGCACGAGGATGTCGAGCTGCCGGTCGCGCTCCTTGAGCCGGGTCGCGACGTCGCCGCGGATCTTGTTGCGGAGCGTCTGGGCGACCGACTCGATATCCAGGTTGAAGGACGCCATCCGCTCCCGGTCGAACGCGATCTGGACCTCCGGGCTGCCGTCCTCCAGGTTCGTGCGCACGTCCTTCAATCCCGGAACGGCCGCGAGCTCGCTCGCCAGCAGGTTGGTGTACGCCTGGAGCTCGGCGAGATCGAATCCGTAGACGTGGACCTCGACGGGGGTCTTGAAGCTGAAGAGAGTGGGGCGCCGGAAGGTCTGTCGGAAGCCGGTGTCGGCGAGCGCGCCCCGGATCTTCTCGATCACCGCATGCTCCTGCTCGACGTTGCCCGGGTCGGCGATCCCCACGTTCAGCTGCGCCAGGTTTTCCCGGCGGTTCTGGGACGCGTCGCCCGCGTCGGGGCTCTCTCCGATCCGGGTGAAGAAGATGTTCACTCGCGGATCGTCCTTCAGCGTGGCTTCGACCTTCGCGACCGCGTTCTCCGTCTGCCGGAGCGTGCTCCCGGGCGGGAGCTCCAGATCGAACGTGAACTCGCCCTGCGAGACCTGCGGGACGAGGTCCGTCCCGAGACGCGGGAAGATCAACACGGCGCCCGCGGCCAGCACGAACGCGATCCCCAGCGTGAGCCCGCGATGGGCCAGCGCGCTGCCCAGAAGGCGGGGATAGCTCGCCTCCATCCATCCCCAACCGCGATCGAAGAGGAATCCCGCGGGGC
>JAGQHR010001007.1 GCA_020431745.1 Candidatus Eiseniibacteriota bacterium | reverse complement strand
GACGCGATCTTCAAGATGGTCAAGGAGCAGGGTGCCTCCGACCTGCACATCTCCACCGGTGCGCCGCCGATGTTGCGCATCCACGGAGAGATCCATCCGATCGACTATCCGGAGCTCGAGGGTGAGCAAGCGCGCCAGCTCCTCTACGAGCTGATGACCCCGGACCAGAAGAGCCTCTTCCATCGCGACCGGGATATCGACTTCGGTTACGAGGTGCCGGGCGAAGTCCGGGTCCGCTGCAACCTCTACGAGCAGCTCAAGGGCATCTCCGGGGCGTTCCGGCTTCTCCCGTCCCAGATCTTCACGATCGAGCAGCTGGGCCTCCCGGATCAGGTCCAGCGCTTCTGCGACCTGGAGAAGGGACTCGTCGTCGTCACCGGCCCTCCCGGCAGCGGGAAGAGCACGACGCTGGCCGCGATCCTCAACCACATCAATCAGAACCAGCGCAAACACGTCCTCACCATCGAAGATCCGGTCGAGTACGTGCACCCGAATCTCAAATGCCTCTTCAACCAACGGGAAGTCGGCCGCTCGGCCCGCTCGTTCGCGGCCGCGCTTCGGGCGGCTTTGCGCGAAGATCCGAACATCATCCTCGTCGGCGAGATGCGTGACCTGGAAACGATGCACCTGGCCCTGACGGCGGCCGAAACGGGTCAGCTGGTGCTGGCGACCCTCCACACCCAGAGCGCATCGCAAACGGTGGACCGGATCATCAATGCCTTTCCGGAGGACCAACAGGCTCAGATCCGCGTCATGTTGAGCGAGTCGCTCAAAGGTGTCGTGGCGCAGCGGCTCGTCCGGAAGGCCAGCGGCGACGGTAGAGTAGCCGCGCTGGAGATTCTATTCTGCAACACCGCCATCTCTTCGCTCATCCGCGAACGCAAGACGTTCCAGATTCCGTCGGTGATGCAGACCTCGCGCCGTGACGGAATGCTCCTCCTCGACAACTGTCTCATGCAGCTCGTCAAGGACGGTCAGATCTCCGCACAGGACGCCTATCGCGCGGCCAACCAGAAAGAGCTGTTCGCGTCGCTCCTGCAGAAGGCCGGGCAGAGCGGGAGCCCGACACCGGGCAAGCGGGAGGCGGCGTGAGCGCGAAGACGAAGGCCGAAGAGCGTCCCGACGCCGCCGCTTTCGAAGGTCGCCTTTCTTCGATCTCGCTCTTCGACGTCTGCCAGTTCCTGATGCTCAACCGCAAGACGGGGACGCTCACCGCCCGCAACGGCCCGAAGGCGGCCTACCTGACCTTCCACGAAGGCCAGATGCTGAACGCGGTCGACGAAGCCCTCAAAGAGGGTGAGCCGGTCATCCTCGAAGCGGTCCAGTGGGCGCAGGGGACGTTTTCCTTCGTGGCCGGGCCGGTTCCACCGGATCGTCGCATCCAGGTGTCGACGGAGAACATCCTCCTGGAGGCTGCGAGACAGCTGGACGAGATGCGAGCCGGCAACCTCGAGGACGACGGGGAACCGACGCACACCGAGACCCTGCGTAAGAGTCAGGAGTGGACGGCCACGCTGGGCGAGGCCTTTCGCGACGCCGTGCAGAGCGACGATGAGGGTGGGGTCACCCGCAACTGGCGCGAATCGGTACGCCAGAGCCTCGAGGACGGATCCGCGGAGCGGGCGATCCTCGGGCCGGGGTCGCGAATCCGCCTGATCGGACCGACCGGCATCCGCACGATGGAGGCTCCGGCGGCGGGCGAGGTCGAATCCTGGGCCAACGACTTGTTGCCGGCGG
>JAGQHR010001006.1 GCA_020431745.1 Candidatus Eiseniibacteriota bacterium | reverse complement strand
TGGGGAATGGTCTCCGGTACCCGGCCGGGGTCGGACTGCCGGGACGGAATCGGTCGCGCATCCGTGTAAATAATTGCAGTGTAAATAACTTACGTTCGTTTTCCCGACCCGCCGGGTCGCTTCTTCGCCGGCTCGGGAGGACGTCGGGGTCGCTGCTTTGCTGAAACCGACTTCACGATCGTGGCCAGCCGTGGGGCCGATGCCAGAGCTTCGGCATCGGCCGCGATCGCCCTCGCGACGAGCGCGCGAACCGCGGGCTTATCGAGGTCTCCCGGAGTGGCCAGGCGAATCGACCGCACCTGCCGTCCGCTTCCCTCCAGGAGTCCGTCGGGATCGTCCAGGGCCGCCCCGCGCAGAAAAAAGAGCGTGACCCACCGGGGGTAGCCCGCGATCGAGAGGATCGCTTCGGACGCCCGGTCCGTCGCGGAGAAGCCGAAGACGAGGGCGTTGTAGTTGTCGTAGACCAGCTCGTAGCCGCGGGGGAAGAGCCGTCGGACCTTGCGCCGGCATGTCCGGAGCGAAGCCGCGATCTCGGGTGCGTACGCGTCCACGAACTTCCCGATCTCGCTTTCGACGGCGGTTCGGGTCATGCGAGCGACAAAGCGGTCATCGGTCAGAACCGCAGAGTGTAGAGCACAGCGGCCGAGCCCGTGTCGACCGGGGGTGAAAGATCGGTCGAGCGCTGATTGCCGATCGCATCCTGCGGATGTCCCTGCCCCCATTGCCGCGTGTATTCCAATCGAACTCGCCACTCTCCCGGGCGCCCCGGGAGCTTGATGCCGTACGTCCCTCCCAGCGTGAACGACTGCAGCGAGCCCAAGCGCTGGTCGGAAGACGCGAACTCGGGAAGCGTCGTTCCGACCGGAAGAGAGTAGCGGAAGAAGTCCGCCCGGCTCTGCGCGTAGTACCGAAGGTGTGGCTCCAAGAAGTGATACTGATCCAACACGTGACGGTACTTCAGATCCATGGTGTTCGAGTGTACCCCCCAATCGTCCCAGTACCAGCGGTCCGAGGCGTAGACGATTCCGGTGTCGGAGTGATACACGGAGCTCGCCATCACATCCCGGCGATCCCGGGTGGAGGGCCGGCGCTCGCTCAGCTCGCCGACGGGGTCCCCGGTTTCCGGGTTCACTTGACTGACCACCTTGTAGGGATCGGTCAGGTAACCCCGCTCGTAGATGCGGGTCGCGTCGAGGGCGACCATCCATCTGCGAGTGAGGATGCGGGAAACGCCGAGCACCGCCGTGCTCACGCGCTTCGGGTTCGGAGCGTGGCCGGCGGCGATCGTTCCCGAAGTGAAGGGAACGCGCGTTCCTCCCGTGGGGTCGACCTCGTCGTAGCGGTAACCGCCTCCCACCGTGATCGTGGCCAATCGCTGCATCAAGGGCACCGACAGCTTCGCGTCCGCCCCTTTGGATCGATAGTCCTTCTCGCTCGAGACATGTCCGCCGATCGAGGTGGCGAGCCCTCCCGGAAGCGGCGCCTGCCATGCCAGGTCCGCCGAGCCGCGCGAGTCCTGGAACGACGATGTTGGGACGATGCCCTGCTCCGACGTTCGTACACGACCGGATGCGGTCGTCGTGGTGTGGATCTCGGTCGTGGGAATTGCCCCGGTGGGAGACGCTCCGGTGATCGTATCGAGTCCCAGAGTGAGCGAGACGACGTGCCCGTTGGGAAGAAAACGCGTGAGGCGACCGGTCGGCTCGAAGACTTGGGTGCGTCCGCGCTCTCCGTAGAGGA
>JAGQHR010000100.1 GCA_020431745.1 Candidatus Eiseniibacteriota bacterium | reverse complement strand
TCGACCCGGACACCGAGGAAGGACGCGCCTGGATTCCCACGCAATGGGGCGCCTCGGCGCTCGACGCCGTCGACACCGCACGGGAGCATCTGCCCGCGTCGACGCGATCGGCGCTCGCGGAGCTGGAGGCGCAGGGCATCGAGTGGCGCGGCTGGATCGGACCGACGTTGGAATTCCTGGCGCCGCCGGAACGAATCGCGGACCTGGCGAGGTTGGCCGGGGCCGTCGCCGTTTCGGCGCCGATCGGCCCGGTTCTGGAGGACTCCCCGTCGAGCGGTGGATGCGACGGGACGCCCACCCTCTCCCAAGGTCTGGGCGACATGCTGGTTCCGGACTTCCAGACCCTCGGCTACCGAGGTCAGGGCGTGCGAGTCGGAATCCTCGACCTGGGATTCGCGGGGGTCTCGGAGAGGATCGGCACCGAGCTTCCGCGTCAGGTAACGACCCGCGCCTTCGCCTCGGGAGACCCCTCGCACACCCACGGAACCGCCTGCGGCGAGATCGTGCACGACGTGGCGCCCGACGCGGAGATCTACTTCGCAGGACTCGGGACCGCCGTCGATCTCCAACAAGCGCTCGCCTGGATGAAGAACAATCGGGTGGAGGTGCTGAGCCATTCGCTGGCTTGGTTCCTCGGCGGAGGGGACGGGACCGGACCGATCGACGAGCTCGCCGAAGCCGCGGCACAGGACGGGATGATCTGGGTGACGTCATCGGGAAACTTCGCCCGAACTCATTGGATGGGCGCCTTCCGCGACGCCGACGGCGACTCGCTTCTGGAGCTCAGCGAGTCCCGCGAACAGGTCATCCTGGGAACGGGCGCCCCCAGCCTCGTGCTGCTGTGGGACCGTTGGCCGCTGTCCACCGATCTCGCCTTCGAGCTCGAGATCCGCGACGGCAACGACCTCATCGCACGCACGGACGAAGACTTCGACGGATACCCGTACGCCTACCGCGACCTCACCTCGTCACGCGTCCTGACCGATCCGAACTTCCGCATCCGACTGAAATCCGGCGACCCCACCGGAGTGACGCTTCGCGTATTTCGACTCGACCGCGGAATCATCGACCCAGAGGACCGGGTGGCCGCCGGAAGCGTCACCATGCCCGCGGACAGTCCCTTCACGATTTCCGTGGGTGCCTTTTCCTGGGCCGATCAGTCGTTGGAGCCGTTCTCGTCGTACGGCCCGACGCTCACGGGGCTCGCGAAGCCGGAGCTCGTCGGCCCCGATGGCGTGTGCACGACCGTTCGGGCCTATGCCAGCTTCACCGGAACGTCGGCCGCATGCCCCCACGTCGCGGGAGCGGTCGCCCTCCTCCTTTCCGCGAAGATCCAAGGCGGGCTCCACGACGTCCACTGGAACGATCGCGAGATTCGCCGCCTGCTCGGAGCATCCGCGGGCCCGCTCGGCGGAACGAGCGAGCCGGATGCGGTGGGATGGGGCCGGGTGCGGCTCTGGCAGCCCGGGTTCGCCCCGCGAACCGCCCCGCGCCTCGCTCCCGAAGGAATGGGGCGGAACCTCGTCCTCCGCTTCGAGCCGGGAACGAGCGGCGCGTTCGCGATGCTCGGGGAGGGTCCCGGTCCGGTCACGATCGTGGACTCCGGGGGGCGCCGTGTCGGCCGTGTGCTTCCGGTACGCCAGGACGGAGTCGTACTCTATCCTCTGGGAGGCGCGGGCCTGGTGCGCGGACGGTACTGGGCCGTGGATTCGGTCACCGGAGCCCGGGGCACGTTTGCATGGACTCGACCCTAGGTGTGCGGTGCCGCGCAATCCGACCGCCTCGCGTCGCACACTCGCACCCCGGAGCACACCGATGAATCCTCCGAACCTCGATACGATCCACGATACCTGTCGGAGGGAGCTGCACGCGCTGCTCGCGGACGAACCCGACGTCATCGCCCGGATGGCCTCGGTGGCTGCCGTGCTCTATCACCACCTGCCGCGGGTCTCGTTCTGTGGCTTCTACCGGGTGATGACGCCCGGAGTGCTCGTCGTCGGTCCCTATCAGGGTCCGGTGGGCTGCCTGCGCATCACGTTCGATCGCGGGGTGTGCGGCGCGGCAGCCCGCACGCGGACGGCCCAGCTGGTCCCCGACATCCACGCCTTTCCCGGTCACATCGCGTGCGATCCGCTGGCCCGCGCCGAGCTGGTCGTGCCGGTGCTGGACGCGGCCGGCGAGCTCCTCGCCGTGCTGGATCTCGACAGCCACACGCCGGATGCCTTCGATGAGGCCGACCGCGACGCGTTGACGCGCCTCATGCAGGAGGTCTTCGCGGATTCCTAGCGTCCGAACGCATCGCCGCCGCATCCACCGAGGGATCGGCCGAACCGGGACCCCGGCCAATCAGGGGGTGACCGAAACCCGGTGCACCGATACCATGACCGATTCCGCGGAGCCGGTAGCCGACTGCCGGTACGCCAAGGGCGGATAGACGCCGAAATCAACGAGGAGGCACGGTGAACCCATCGATCGGAGAGCTCGCCCAGAGACTGGACCAGGCCCAAGCGGTCGTTCTCACGACTCACTCCGGGCCCGACGGGGACGGTCTGGGCTGCCTCGTCGCCCTCCGCAGGGCCCTGGAAGCGCACGGCAAGACGGTCCTCGCGCTCCTGCCCGACGAACTGGGTTCCCGGTATCGGTTTCTCGACCCGGAAGGCCGGATGATCGTCGTCGACGATGCCGGCGCGGACGACACACGCTATGACCTGGCGCTCGTGCTCGATACGCACGACCGTCAGCTCCTGCGCGGAGTGAACGACTGGCTGGAACCGCGGAGGATTCCGCTCTTCTTCCTCGACCATCATCCCCTCGCGGACGGTCCCCGGCCGGAGGTCTACGGGGACATCGACGCGGTCGCCACCGGCTGCCTGATCTACCGGATGCTGCGCGAGCACCTGCACTGGCCGCTCGACCGGGAGATCGCCGAGCCGCTGTACATCTCCCTCAGCTTCGATACCAATTCGTTCAAGTATCTGCGAAACGATCCGGAGGCGCTCCTGATCGCGGCGGACCTGATTCGGAGCGGCGTCGATACGACGTGGGTCTACCGTCATCTCTTCGCGTCCAATCCGAGGCGCAAAGCGCAGGCGCTGGGCTGGATCCTCTCCCACGTGAAGTTCGTGAGCGAGGGCCGGATGGCGACGGTCGCGATCCCCCACACGCTCGTTTCCGAGCTGCAGTTGGACCGCGACGACCTCCGCGACGGAATCACCCACATCCTCGAGATCGAGGGCGTGGAAGTCGCGGCCGCTCTCAAGGAGATGCACCCCGGCGCAATCAAGATCTCGCTGCGCTCCAAGGGCAACTACCACGTCAACCAGGTCGCCCAGGCTTTGGGCGGAGGGGGGCACAACCTGGCGGCGGGCTGCGAGATGGACGGAACTCTCGAGCAGGCCACGTCGGAGATCGAGTCCCGCCTGGAGGCCGTGCTCGCGGCCGGCGCCGTCTCGGCTTCCGGCTCGACGCACTGAAGCGCCGGCCCCTGCGCGAGACGCAGGCGCATGGCGAACGGAAAAGGAGATCCGAAGGTGCAAAGCGAAGGCGAAGATCGACTGATCTACGACTGGAACCATGTGCCACCGACCGCGCCACCCGCGCGGAATCGTCCCGTCGAGCTCGATGACGAAACGCTGCGCGACGGCCTCCAGTCGCCCTCGATCCGCGATCCGGAGATCGAGGAGAAGCTGGAGATCCTCCATCTGATGGAGAAGCTGGGGATCGATGCGTGCGATATCGGGCTACCCGGCTCCAGCCAACGCGCCTTCGACAACTGCCTCCGCATCTCCCAGGAGATCGGCCGGCAGCGGATGCGCATCCGTCCGAACTGTGCCGTGCGGACGATCAAGAAGGACGTCGATCCTCTCATCGAGATCTCCACCCGCGTGGGCTATCCCGTGGAAGCCGCGATGTTCATCGGCTCGTCGCCGATTCGCTTCTACGCGGAAGGTTGGACGCTGGACAAGGTCCGTCTGATGACGGAGGAAGCGGTCTCCTACGCGGTCCAGAACGGCATCCCCGTGATGTACGTGACCGAGGACACCACCCGCACCGATCCCGATTCGATCCGGGCCCTCTTCCGGAGCGCGATCGAGGCGGGCGCCGATCGCATCTGCATCGCGGACACCGTCGGCTACAGCACGCCGGCCGGCGCCCGCGCGGTCGTCCGTTTCGTACGGGAGGTGGTGGAGGAGACAGGAAAGGACGTGAAGATCGACTGGCACGGCCACTCCGATCGCGGGCTCGCCATCGCGAACGCGCTGGCCGCGATCGAGGAAGGAGTGGACCGGGTGCACGGGACCGCACTCGGGATCGGCGAGCGCTGCGGGAACGCGCAGATGGATCAGCTCCTGGTCAATCTCCGGATGGAGAAGTACCGCGCGGACGAGCTCCAGGCGCTCTACGAGTACTGCACGTTGGTGAGCCGAGCGACGGGCCATCCGATTCCGGAGAACTATCCGGTGGTGGGGCGGGACGCGTTCCGCACCTCGACCGGGGTGCACGCCGCCGCCATCATCAAGGCGATCGAACGCGGAGTCCCCTGGCTCATCGACGCGGTCTATTCGGCCGTTCCGGCATCGATGGTGGGCCGCGAACAGGAGATCGAGATCGGATTCATGTCGGGCGCGTCGAACGTCTCGTTCTACCTGCGCAAACGGGGCATCGAGCCCGATCCCGCTCTCGTCCAGACCATTCTGGCCAGGGCCAAGGAAAGCCGGGAGGTTCTGTCCGAGAAGGATGTGCTCGCCCTGGCGCGGGCTCACGGCGTGACTTGAGGCGGACGACCGGTTCGGGAGGCCCCCCGCGCGGGTGACTGCCCGACCAAACACCGGGCCGAGCGCGACCGGCGGCGGCTCGCCTCAGACGGTGATGCGGCCCTTCGACTCCTTGGCCAGGGCCTTCAGCTTCTTCATGATCAGGCTGCGCTTGATCGGGCTGAGGTAGTCCACGAAGAGCTTCCCATCCAGGTGGTCGATCTCGTGCTGGAGGATGCGGGCCCAGATTTCGTGCATCTCCTCCTCGTGCACGTTTCCGTCGAGGTCCTGGTAACGCAGCTTGATGGCCTCGGGACGCACGACGTCGGCGCGGATCCCCGGAACCGAGAGACAGCCCTCGTCGAATTTCCACTCTCCCCAGGATTCCAGAATCTCCGGATTCACGAAGACGCGGGCCGGGCGAGTCTCCTCGTCGTACTCGGCGTCGGCCACCAGCATCCGGATCGAGACCCCGACCTGCGGTGCCGCCAAACCCACGCCTTCTTCGACGTACATCGTCTCGATCATGTCCGCCGCGAGCTCCCGGATCTCCTCGGTGACCGTCTCGATCGGCTGCGACTTCCGCCTCAGGACGGGATCTCCGTATACGAGCACTTCCAGCGACATGAAACTCCTCTCGGGCAAATCGTTCGGTTCACCGGCCGAAGCCGGACCTCGGTGCATTTGATGCTAGCACAGGGCGAACGATCGTGGGCCTCCAGCCGTCCGCGGTGCCTGGGCCCGAATCCCACGGCTCCGGCGCGGAGGTCGGCACCGCAAGCACCCGCTCCCGGGGCGAGTGGCCGGACAGGCCCTACGAGGCCGGCCCCGACGGCGGCCTTCTTCAGCTGTGCTTCAGATGACCGTTGGTGTGGACCCGGAATTGATCTTCCCGCTGCTGGCGGGCCCGTGGAATCGCTTGCGCGAACTGCAGGAGCAGCGACTCTTCGCGCGCCCCCTCCTTCCGCAGCTCCAGCAGGGCCTGCCGCTCCTCCACCTCCATCGGACACTGCGCGGCGATCCGGAAGGTGTATCCCGGAATCGACGGATCGATCGGATCTGCCTGATCCTCCGGATCGGGTTCCCGGCCCTGCTCGGACCGGAGGCGACTCAGGAGGTCGAGCAGGAGCTCGCCGGACTTGGTCGGCAAGTCGGAAGGGATATCTTCGTAGCTGCCGATTCGGCCTTCCAGATATCCATCGGCGTGCGTACGCACCTCCTGACAGGCGAAGCGGCTGCCCCCGACGGTCACGATGTCGGATCGCCCGTCCGGATAGTGCTGCAGCACGTCGGCGAGAGCGGCCTCACACCCCACGCGCGCGAGCTCGCTGCCGCGGGCGAGGACCACCCCGAAGGATTCCTCGCTCGTCTGACAACGGCGGATCATCTGCTGATACCGCTCTTCGAAGATATGCAGCGGAAGCCGTTCCTCAGGGAAGAGGACGAGTTGCAGCGGAAAGAGCGGCCGCCAAATCTCCCGCGTGCCCATGCGAAGGCCGCCGGCCTAGTGCCCCTCGGCTTCCAGGAATCGTTCGGCATCGATGGCGGCGCGGCAGCCCGTTCCCGCGGCGGTCACCGCCTGGCGGTAGACATGATCGGCCACGTCGCCCGCGGCGAACACTCCGGGGATGTTGGTCGCGGTGCTCTGCCCCTTCACGATCAAGTAACCCAGCTCATCCATGTCGAGCTGTCCGCGGAACGGTCCGGAGTTCGGCTCGTGCCCGATTCCGATGAAGAGGCCGTCGGTTCGGAACTCGCGGCGCGAGCCGTCGACCGTGTTCTCCAGGGTCAGTCCCGTCACCTTCTTCTCCGCCGGATCGTGCACGTCGACGACTGCGTGATTCCAGAGGAACTCGATCTTGGGGTTCTTCTGCGCCTTCTCCTGCATGATCTTCGAAGCGCGCAGCGCATCCCGGCGGTGGATGATCGTCACCTTGGACGCATAGCGCGTGAGGAACGTCGCCTCTTCCATCGCGGTATCCCCGCCGCCGACCACGACCAGCTCCTTGTCCTTGAAGAAGAATCCGTCGCAGGTGGCACACGCGGAGACACCGAACCCCATCAGCTTCGATTCGTTGGGAAGACCCAGCAGCTTGGCCCGGGCGCCGGTGCAGACGATGAGCGTCTGGCAGGAGAACTCCTTGCCCTCGTCCGTCTTGAGAACGAACGGACGCTTGGAGAGATCTGCGGAAACCACCTCGCCGTTGACGAAGCGCGTCCCGAAGCGGGCGGCCTGCCGGCGGAAGAGATCCATCATCTCCGGCCCCATCACACCGTCAGGAAACCCAGGATAGTTCTCCACGTCGGTCGTGATGGTGAGCTGTCCCCCGGGCTGGTTGCCGTCGATCATGACGGGATCGAGCTGGGCGCGGGCCGTGTAGAGGGCCGCCGTATAGCCGGCTGGACCGGATCCCAGAATGATCACCTTGTGCTGTTCCATCGAGCCTCTCCTCACCGCTCCCCAGAGCCCACTCGTTCCCTTTTTCGATTCCGAGTCCGCACCGCGAGTCGGCGTCGGACCCGCGCCCGCGTTCAGTCGCGGGTATAGTTCTCGATCAGATCCAGAAGGAGGCGCACTCCGTATCCGGAAGCCCCCTTGGGAATGTGCGGGCGATCCTTGTCCCACCAGGCCGTTCCGGCGATGTCCAAATGCGCCCAGGCCCGGCCCTCGACGAACTCCGCGAGGAACGCACCGCCCGCGATGGTGCCCGCCCCCGCGTTGCCGTCCGCGATATTCTTGACGTCCGCGAACGGCGTCTTCAAATGTTCCGGGTACTCCTCCCAGATCGGAAGGCGCCACGAACGCTCGCCGCTCCGGTCCGAGGCCGCCTTGATCCGCTCGGCGAGCGCATCGTTGTTGGAGACGACAGCCGCCCCGTAGTGCCCGAGCGCGATGATGACCGCGCCGGTGAGCGTGGCGAGATCGATCAGCACATCCGGCTCGTACTGGCGCGCGAGGTAGGTGAGTCCGTCCGCCAGGACCAACCGGCCCTCGGCGTCCGTGTTCAAGACCTCGATCGTCTTGCCCGAATAGCTGGTGTGGACATCCCCCGGTTTGGTCGCGCGGCTTCCGGGCATGTTCTCCGTCGCGGGGACCGCCGCGATCACGTTGATCTTCACGTCGAGATCCTTGAGGCAGCTCATCGCTCCGAGCACCGCCGCCGCGCCGCACATGTCATACTTCATCTCATCCATCTTGGGGCCGGGCTTGAGCGAGATGCCGCCGGAGTCGAACGTGATCCCCTTGCCGACCAGACCGACGGTCGGCGCGGAGGGGTCGACCTTGTACTCGAGCACGATGAACTTGGGCGGCTGGGCCGAGCCCTGCGCGACTCCGAGGTACGCGCCCATCCCGAGCTTCTCCGCCTCATCGCGCTCGATGATCCGGACCTGCATGCCCCCTTCCTGAGAAAGCAGACGAGCCCGATCCGCGAGGTGGGTCGGCGTCATCAGGTTGCCGGGAGTGTGCCCCAGGTCGCGCGCGAGATTGGTCCCGCGGGCCTTGATCGAGCCGCGCGCGATGGCGCGCTCCACCTGTCCGGAGTCCGTCCCGGTCGGAAGACAGAGGCTCAGTCTCCCCAGGATCCGCTCGCGGTCCGACTTCACTTTGGGAGCATCGAACTCGTAGGTGCCGAGCAGAGC
>JAGQHR010001005.1 GCA_020431745.1 Candidatus Eiseniibacteriota bacterium | reverse complement strand
CCCCACGAACTGCGCAGGTGATCTCTTGAACTCCGAAGCCCGCCCTGCGGCAGAAGCAGCTGCACGTACTTCGCTCGCAGCCCTCGCCCTGGCGGCGACAGTGTTCCAATCTGAGTTGGGCTACGACTTGCGGTCTCGCTCTCTGTTGATTCCGGATGGCGGGCTGCAGTTGGAGTTCCTGGGACGAGATGGGACTTCGACGACGAACGAGCTCTCCCGCGGCGGTGCGATGGCCTTGCTAAAGGAGGCTGCCGAACGTGCGGCGAAGCATGGAATGCAGTGGGAATCGGATCCGGTGACGCTGGCGCCTACTCCAAAACTGGAACAGCTCATCCGAATGAGCCGCGAGCTCGCTCGCACCGAAACGGAGGAGGGGGAGCAAGGCTGATGCTAGCGATCGAGGTTAGCTTTCTCACCGGACGCTATGTTGCCACCGCCTACGACGATCGAGACTCCGCGGAGTGGCCGCCGCACCCTGCGCGTCTCTACTCGGCACTTGCGGCGGCTCACTTCGAGTCGGAAACGCCGTCCGCAGAAGAACGGTCCGCTCTGGAGTGGCTAGCCGAGCTTCCTCCACCCGCCATCCGGGCCCCGATGGCCGCCGCCAGAGACAGCGTTCGCGTGTTCGTGCCGGTGAATGACGTTTCCGTAGTCGGTCTCGGTGACGACGTATTCTCAGGGGTCAAGGAGTTGGAGAACGATCGGAGGGAGTTACTCCAAAGGCTATCAACAGCGGAGGGAAGCGAGCGGACCAAGCTCGAAAAGTCCCTGGCCGGGTGCGAGAAGTCGATCGCCAAGGCGCGCTACAAACTGGCGGCGCGTGTCACGAGTGCGATTCAGCCTTCTGCTTCCGCATCGGCGGCGGATCGCAAGACCGCAGGTCAGGTCCTTCCGGAGGGTCGACTACGTCAACCCAGAACTTTCCCGTCGATTGGCCTCGTGGATCCTCGCGCGACGTTCATCTGGCCCCATGCGGCCGACGCGCATCGCGAGGCCTTGGACGGCATCTGCGCGAAAGTGGCGCGCTTGGGGCACTCCTCCTCCCTCGTGTCTGTAAGAGTTGTTCCCGATTCTCCCGAACCGAATTGCGTTCCGTCGGAGTTCGGGGACGAGATCCTACGGGTCCCCTTGCCCGGGCAGCTTTCTCGACTCGAGCAAGCCTTCGCAATCCACCAGGCGACGAAATCCGGACGTGTCTTGCCGACAGGGTTTCAGCCATACGCGACGGAGCCATCGGCCGTTCCAGGATCCACCCCGGAGTCGGTGTTCTCCCGGGAGTGGGTAATCCTCCGTCGACTTCATCGACCTATCCCCTCCGCAGTGCGAGCGGTCGATCTGGCCCGCGCGATGCACAAGACCATCCTGTCGTTCGTGGACGGGCCGATCCCGGAGGTCCTCTCTGGCCACCGGCCCGATGGGTCAGCGAGCGCAGCCAACCACCTCGCCATCGTGCCGATTCCGCACGTGGGGGTGACCGGTGCCGATGGCACGATCCTCGGAATCGTACTCGTCCTTCCCCGGGACTGCGCGCGGGAAGATCGACGCTCGTTGTACAAGGCCGTCCACGCCTGGCTGCGGAGCGACAACGCGACGGGACGGCTTCGAGTCGCGGGTTTGGAGCCGATCGAGTTCGAGCGCGTCCCCCCGAACAAGGCTGGATTCCAGCTCCGGCCCGACACCTGGTGCAGCATCGCTGCTCGCGGGCGGGTCGGGGCCCGCGTCTGGGCATCGGCATCGCCGA
>JAGQHR010001004.1 GCA_020431745.1 Candidatus Eiseniibacteriota bacterium | reverse complement strand
GGGATCGAGGCGCAGTCCACCACCACGAAGGGCTTCTGGCTGCGCGGGCTCTTCTCGTGGATGTAGTGGGCCAGGAGCTCCTTGCCGGTTCCACTCTCTCCGCAGATCAAGACCGTCGCATCCGTTTCGGAAGCTCGTCCGGCCTTGGACAGAACCTCCTGCAGCGCGATCGCGCGCCCGACCAATTGGAACCCGGCCTTCGACTCTTCGATGCGCTGTCGCAGGACGCGATTCTCACGAACCAAGTCCTGTCGCTCCAAGACCCGGGCAACGATGAGGTCCAGCTCATCCAGGTCCACGGGCTTGGTCAGATAGTCCGACGCGCCTTCCTTCATCGCCTCGACGGCACCCGACACCGTGCCGAACGCGGTCAAGAGGACGACCGCGACCTCCGGATGATCCTGCTTGATGCGCTTCAGCAGATCGAGTCCGGACATCTCAGGCATCCGCAGGTCGCTGATGACGAGGTCGATCGCCTCGGCTTGGACGATCTCGGTCGCCGCTACGGCGCGCTGGGCGGTGTGAACCTCGTGACCGGTCTTGCGGAGCGCGCGGGCCAGCGTCTCGACCTGGATCCGCTCGTCATCGACGACGAGAATCGTTCCTGTTCTCATCCTGGTTCCTTCCGCACCGGGAAGTGGACGACGAAGCGCGCTCCCCGTGGTGTCGTCTCGTCGAGTCGGACCCCGCCGCCCATCGAGGCGGCCATCTGCGCGACCAGCGCGAGACCGACGCCACTTCCCTCCGGCTTGGTCGTGAAATAGAGATCGAAGATCCGCTGCCGCACGTCCGCGGGAACTCCGGGGCCTTCGTCCTCTACCGCGAGAATCGCGTCAGATCCTACCCGTTCGATGCTGAGACCGACCTCTCCGCCGGCCGCGGAGGCCTCGCGCGCGTTGCGCAGCAGATTCTCGATGATCTCCGTGACGAATCCCCGATCCAAAGCGGTCTTGATCGATTCCGTCTGCACCGTGAGGCGAACACCGGCCGCCGCGTACGCGGCATCAGCGGCCTGGGCTGTTTTCCTGGCGATTTCGGCGAGATCGAGCGTTTCGAGCTGCGGTCGACGGGGACGAGCGAAGGTGAGGAACTGCTGCACGATCCCCTCGATTCGGCGGCTTTCGCTGGTCACGTGTCCGACTTGGGTCCGCAGCTCGGAGTCGAGATCGGGCTCGCGCTCCAGCTGCTGCGCGATCATGTGGATCGTGTTGAGTGGATTGCGAATCTCGTGCGCGACTCCGGAAGCGAGCTCGCCCATGGCGACGAGCTTTTGCGCCTGCAAGGCTTCCTGCTCCCGTGCGCGGAGCTCGGTCCGCACGGCCGCGACCTCACGGTCCAGAATCTCATGCCGCTGCCAGGCCAGGAGCAGCGCGGCCGCCAGGCCGATCATCACAATGAGGATTCCCGTCCGCATCCAGGTGCGCAGCCGAAGCGCTTCGCGGGCGTGGTCGAGAGACGCGGAATCCAGACCGATCCGGAGGACGACCGGGCCCCCTTCCGCCAGCCGGATGCGACGAGCGACCTCGAAGACGCGCCCCATGTCGGTCTCGATCTCATGGGTCACGAGGTGACGATCGTCGTCGAGCGAAGCAAGCTCGGGGTCGTCGCGCAGGACCGGTAGCGTGGGGAGGTCGGTCGAGGCGGCCAGGATTCCGTCCGTGTCCTGAATCGCGATGTAGCGGACTCCCGGAGTCGCTCCGAGCGATCGGATCAGATGTCCGGGCCCCACCTGCTCGAGCGTGG
>JAGQHR010001003.1 GCA_020431745.1 Candidatus Eiseniibacteriota bacterium | reverse complement strand
TGCAGGTGTTCCGCGGTGCCGAGGCGCGATTGGTGCCCGTCCCGATGGATTCCCACGGCATCGACCTCGCCGGCGTGGACCGCGTGTTGGCCGAGGAGCGTCCGAAGTTGCTCTACCTGGTGCCCGATCATCAGAATCCCGCCGGATCGCGTTTGCCGCTGGAGCGCCGACGCCCGCTCCTCGAGATCTGCCGGCGACACGGCGTGGCGATCCTCGAGGACGATCCCTACGGCGAAATCTGCTTCGAGGGCCGGCGGCATCCCCCGCTCTTCGCCCTGGACGAGCACGGAGTCGTGACCTATCTGAGTACGTTCTCGAAGACGCTCGCTCCGGGATTGCGTCTCGGATGGATGGCCGGACCGCCGGAGTTCCTGCGCGCCGCCGCCATCATGAAGCAGGGGATCGACCTCCACACCAGCACGCTGAACCAGCGAGCTGCCGCGTGTCTGCTCGAGACCTTCGACTACGACGGACACCTCGCAGTCATTCGCGAGACCTACCATCGGCGGGCCTTGGCCATGGAGGCCGCGCTGCGCGCGCACTTCGGCGGGCGGGCTCGTTGGGTGTCACCGAGCGGTGGGCTTTTCCTCTGGCTCGCTCTCGACGGAAGCCTATCCATCGACCGACTCTTCGAGCGCGCCCTCGCGGCCCAGGTGGCGTTCGTGCCGGGCGACTCGTTCTTCGCGGGCCAGGTGCCGGGGCCGCACCTCCGACTCAACTTCTCCCACCGTCCGGAATCGGTGATCGAGGAGGGGATCCAGAGGCTGGGTCAGGCCCTGCAGGAGCTCGCAGCCGATCGATCGTAGCGTGCAGGTCCGGCGCGGGGATGGCGCACTCCCGGACCGGGACCGGGATTGCCGGCTGCTACACTCGACGGAGACCGCGTGGGGGGTTGCGAACGGCCGGGAAGCTCTGAACCGATCTGGAGGTATCCGCCTTGTACGTCCCGAGGGTCCCGAGAGAATGGATCGTCAATGTTTTGATCGCGATTCCGGCATTGGCCGCACTCGTCGCGGTCATGCTGCAACCCGACGCTGGAACCCGAATCGACGCAGATACTCGCGGCGATGTCGCACGACCCGCCTCGTGTGTAGCCTGCATTCAGACGGAAGCGCGACCGCTCGGCCGTACTTGCTGCTGCCAGAGGCTCGCGACCGGACCGTTCGTCTGCGAATGTGAGCCGCGGATCCTGTAGCGCCTCATTCGGGTGGCGGACTGGACACCCATCGACTCCTGGACTCCACGCCCGTAGCGGGACTGAACACGGGCCCACTCGCGACCCCACTCCCGCAGCGGGACTGGACACGGACCTACTTGCGACCCCACTCCCGCAGCGGGACCGGCGCTCTGGGATCACCGTCGATGACGGATGCATCCCCGGTCCGCACAGTGGCCGGCTATGCCGAAGGATGCTCCGAGGGGCCGGAACCGGAGCCGTCGCCGCCGCGACCGCGCGGAACCGCCGGCTTGCTCGACGGAGCCGGGATCTCGCGGTCCTGGCCCAGCTTGCCCAGGTACTCCGGCAGCTCCACGCCCGCCATCGAGGCCAGCTCCTGCAGCGGCGGGAGCGACTTGATGAAACCGGAAAGGAAGTTAGCGGTCGAGCTGTTGCCATTGGCGCCGTTGCCGGTGTTTTTTTTAATGATCCGGCCGACCCCGAGATTTAAGCTCGTTCCCTCCTCGCCGCCCTTCCGATCTCCAAGGGCCGGAACCAGAACCGTCGCCGCCGCGGACCGCGCGTCGCC
>JAGQHR010001002.1 GCA_020431745.1 Candidatus Eiseniibacteriota bacterium | reverse complement strand
CTGCGAAACATGGTCCGCCGGATCGATCAGGATCCGTCCGCCCTGCTTCCAAATCGCGACTCGCTGCAACGGTTCTCGGGCCGGACCCCGCAGCGCGGTGCCTTCCACGGAGAACAGGCTTCCGTGACAGGGGCAGTGGAACCTCTGTGCATCCGCCTCCCATCGCGGTGTGCATCCCAGGTGCGAGCACACGGCGCGGAGCGCGAAGAGCACGCCATGATCGCGGACGATCCAGACTCCATGCCGTTTGATCCATTTCGTGGAGACCGGGGTGTCGAGGTAGTCCTGCAGAGGACCTGCATCGAAGGCGGAGCCCACCGAGCGCATGCCGTGAGGGATGAGGAACCGAATCGTGCCCGGAATACCGAGCAAGCCGAGCACGGCGATCCCCAGCCAGCCGAGACGCTCGAGGACGAGCCGTCTGGATTGGGAATGGCTCACACCGCCAGCGATGCCGGATGTCCGATGTTTCGATTCGTGCTCGTCCATAGTGACCATTGGAGCGCGTCTACCGGGCACGCGCGCAGGCAGTCTCCGCATCGGGTGCAGCTGGAGTCGTCGACCGCCAAGACGAAGGCATTGTTTCCGGGCCGCCGGGTCCAACGCAGACTCTGTTCCGTGCACCGCACGACGCAGTCGCCGCACAGCACGCAGCGATCGGCCACCAGACGGAGCGAGTAGTCGCACCGGAGACAGGCCAGCGCGTCGGCGATCGATTCCTCGTGCGCCGGGAGCGGTGGGCTCGACGCGGAACCCGCGACGGGATCGAGCCAGCCGCTCGAAAGCGTGTCGAGCGCGCGGTCGCTCGCCCGCCAGAGTCCCGATTGCGAAAGATGAGCCAGGATCCGGCCGGAAGCGCGTCGCCCCGAGGCGATGGCGTCTGCAACGGAGCTCGGATCATCGGCGAAGTCTCCGGCGCAGAAGATCCCTTCCCTCTCCAGGGAACCCGTTCGCGCAGAGGCCAGGGCCTCGGCGAGCGGATGGATTTGGCCGATCGCGGACAGGACGGCATCGGCCTCGTGAACCTCGCCGTCGAAGGCATCCGACGCGCGGGGAGAGCCTTTGCGCGCGGGGCCGTTGCATTCTCCCGGTCCCGGGGGGCCCGCACCGGCGATGCGCGCGCCACGGAGACGGCCGCCGTCCCACAGGATTTCCGTGACGCTGCTGTGCGTGAGGAACCGGACGCCATCCGACCGTGCGTCCTCGACCTCCCGCGCCAGCGCCCGCATGTCGCGCCAGTCGCGGCGATAGACGATCGTCGCGGACTCCGCGCCCCGACGGAGCGCGGTGCGTGCGACATCGAGCGCGGCGTTGCCGCCGCCGATCACCAGCACGCGCCTCGCCGAAGGCTGCACCTTGTCCTCGCGCACTGCTCCCAAATACTCGATGGCGGTCTGCGTCGCCGGATCGCGACGCCACCCCGGAATCTCCGGCGTGCGGTCCGAGCCTCCGCCCAGGGCCAGCAGCACGGCGGCGAATCCGTCGGCCTGGAGTTGGCGGATCTCGGCGAGGCTCGTGAGCTCCGTATCGGGATGAAAGGTCATGCCCATGGCGAGGATTCGTGCGACATCCTCGTGCACGATCTCGGCGGGGAGCCGGAACTGGGGGATGCAGGAGCGGAGCAGTCCGCCCGGTTCGGACGCGCGGTCATACAACGCGACGTCCGCGCCGAGGACCGTGAGATCGTGGGCAGCGGCGAGCCCCGCCGGACCCGCACCGACGATCGCGATTCGGGGACCGGTGATGGC
>JAGQHR010001001.1 GCA_020431745.1 Candidatus Eiseniibacteriota bacterium | reverse complement strand
AAGGTCTTCGACCTGCTGAACATCAACGCCGAAGAGGCGGAAAAGCGTTTCGGCTTCCTGCTGGAAGCGCTCCGCTATGGCGCTCCGCCGCACGGCGGCATCGCCCCGGGCGTGGACCGGATCGTCATGCTGCTCGCTGACGAGCCGAACATCCGGGAGGTGATCCTCTTCCCTATGAACCAGAAAGCGGAGGACCTGTTGATGGGTGCTCCCTCGATGGTCAGACCGGAACAAGTCTCCGAGCTGCACATTCGGATCGTCCCCCCCAAGGAGAGCTGACCTTCCCGGTCGACGAGTCCCCCGGAGAGGCCCGAAAGCGATGCCGGCCTACGCGCTCGCCCCCCGTCGGGACGCCCCCGACCGAGACCTCTGCGATGAGGCCATCGACACCCCGGGGGTTGGGGGGAGCCGATCGACCCGGCATCGGCGGCACAGGCCCCGGGAGAGCCGGCTTCTGGCGCGGCGTTTCCCGCGCGTGCTAGACTGGTCGCCACTTCGCTTAGGCTGCGCGACCGCGATGGCCGCTACGGAAGGAGGCTGACGATGACACACGCGTGCACCGTTCTCCGACTCACTGGATCGACGTCTACTCTACGACCTCGCCTGCTCCGGGTCGCGACCCTGTTGGGGCTTGCCGTGGGCATCCTCACTTCGATACCGAGCCCTGCCGGCGCCGGCTGGAGCAGCGTCGGACCCTTCGTCGCCTACTGGGCCTGGGACGGACGCGTGGCCGACGACGGCACCGCAACTCTCGCCTCCGACCGGGGAATTCTCCAGGTCTACCGCATCGCGGCGGACGGCAATTCTCTGCTAACCGTCATCGACTTCGATCGGTCTCCCTGGCTTCCGGACGGATACTTGTGGAAGGTCGCTCAGCTGGAGCCGGGCCGCTATGGGTTGCTGTTCCCCGGAATCTTCGACGGCAACGACCTCCTGACCGCGGTGTGGGTCCTGCAGGAAGGCGTCTCCCCGACTGCTCCGACGCTCCTCCCGTTCTCTGCAGACTGGCTCTTCGCCGATCCCGACGGGAACGTTCTCGTGCTGGGACGCGATCCGGCATTCCTCACCTACACGCTTCGCTCGAAGGACGACCCCTCGATCGAGCTGGACGCCGGCACCATCGACACTCCTGACGTCGAGGACGTCGCGATCGACGGCTCGGGTCATCTGCACATCGCCTATTCCGATGGAGGAGAGCGCTATCGGAAGACGACGGAGGATGGGACGCAGCTCCTCGACCTGGCCGTCCCGGGAACTGGCGGCATGAAGATCCGCACGGACGAGGCGGGCGATGTGGGGATCCTCTCCGGCACGAGCGCCTTCTACTACCTCCCGGCGGGAGAGTCCGTTTTCCAGGGACCGACCCAGTTGCGGGAATCCGCGCGACCGCTGGGATCGGGACACGTCGACTTCGGTCTGTCCCAGTGTGGGGACGTCTTCGCCTGCTGGGACTACGGCTACTACCAGGATCCGGGCGGCGAGCCCCTGACCCCGACGTGTTACCGCGGGTTCTCCGTGCGCTTCGCCAAGGCGGACGGAACGCTCGGACCGATCATCAACCTGGAGCACTCGGAATGGCCCGGCTGCACCGGCAACCCGGAGGTTCCCTGGAGCCGTGCTATCGGGCCGAACAGCCTCGGATATTTCCTCTTCCGGGATCTGGACGGAGGTGGGCAGTACCAGAACCTCGACGTCGACTGCGCGTTCGACACCTCCGATCTCCCCGAGAACGTCGAGGTGTTCACCAG
>JAGQHR010001000.1 GCA_020431745.1 Candidatus Eiseniibacteriota bacterium | reverse complement strand
TGCACCGAGAGGGGCATGTCGCCGTTCTCTTCGAGGAAGAGCGTGCCGCCGTCGGCCCGCTGGAAGAAACCCTGGTGATCCTCGCGGGCATCGGTGAACGCCCCCTTCCGGTGCCCGAAGAGCTGGCTCTCGACGAGGGTCTTGGGAATGGCCGAGCAGTTCACGGGGACGAAGGGCGCATTGGCGCGTGGGCTCCCCTCGTGGAGGGCGCGGGCCAACAGCTCCTTGCCGGTCCCGCTCTCCCCCATGAGCAGAACGGGTGAGTCCACCACCGCCGCGCGCAGCACGAGGTCGACCGTCTCCCGCATGGACGCGCTTCCCCCGACGATTCCATGCCGGACCGTCGGACCGACGCGCGTCAGCTGGACCATCTCCTTCTGGAGGCGTCGAGCCTCGGCGGCGCTGCGGACCGTGACGAGGAGATCCTCCATCAGGAACGGCTTGGCCACGTAGTGGTAGGCGCCGGCCTTCATCGCCTCGACCGCCGACTCGATGCTGCCGAAGGCGGTGATCAGCACCACGGGGACGTCCGGCGTCCGGCGACGCACCTCGGCGAGCAGCTCCAGGCCGGTCATGGTCGGCATCTTGTTGTCCGTCACGATCACGTCGACCGCATGGCGGGTATGCTGTTCCAGCGCCTCCGCCCCATCGGCCGCCGTCACGACCTGATAGCCCTCTTCGGCCAGCTCTTCTTCGAGGAGCTGCCGCATCGCGGGCTCGTCCTCCACGACCAGGATGTTGGCGGCATCTTTCACGAGTTGGTTCCTTCCGCGGACGGCTCTCTGCGCTTCGAATGCCCCGGCACGGGCTCGCACGGGAGGTAGACGGAGAAGCATGCGCCCCGATCGGGATTGCTCTCCACCTCCATCCATCCGCCGTGCTCTCTGACGATACCGTAGGCGACCGAAAGCCCGAGACCGGTTCCGCGTCCGACATCCTTGGTCGTGAAGAAGGGGTCGAAGACCCGCGTGAGGTGCTCGGGCGCGATTCCCGTCCCGACATCCCGGATCCGGACCGCCAGAACCGGCTGCTGATGGCTGGGATCCTGGGGCGCGGTCCGCTCCGACTGGCGGATCTCGGTGTGGATGGTCCCGCCGGACGGCATCGCGTCCGCGGCGTTGCCCAGGATGTTGAGGAACACTTCCTGGAGACGCAGCGGGTCGGCCGGAATCATCGGGATCGGGGACTCGCCGTTCTCCACGACCTGGATCTGCTGCTGCTCGAACCGGACCTCCAGGAGCTCCACCGCATTGCGCAGGACCTCCCGAAGGTCGCAAGGCGAAGTGCGGACCGTCCGCACCCGCGCGAAGTCGAGCATCCGCCGGACGAGCTGCGAAATCCGATCGATCTGCTCCGCGATGATACGCAGATCCCGCTCGCCGGGATCGCCCGCCGCCCCCGGGTCGGCTTGCGGCTCCGCCGAAGTGCGGTACCGGACCGATTGCTCCGCAGAGCCGCTGCTGGGGGACGGTTCGCCACCGGCTCCGATGTCCGCACGCGCAGCCAACGGAGCCGCCGGGACGTGCCGGTTCGGATCGGTCTCCAGCCGGCGCAGCAATCGCTCGGCGCGTCCCCGGATCACGTTGAGCGGGGTGCCGATCTGATGCGCCAAGCCCGCGGTCAGCGTCCCGACACTGGCCAGGTGCTCCGCCTGGGCGACCCGCGCTTCCATCTCCCGCCGCACGCGCTGCTCCGCCAGTAGCGATTCGCGCGCCTCGACCAGCCGCTGCAGCATGGCGTCGAACTCCCG
>JAGQHR010000999.1 GCA_020431745.1 Candidatus Eiseniibacteriota bacterium | reverse complement strand
GGAGCAGATAGACGAAGGCCGCTGTGGCACGCCGCACGGGGTCGGGGCTCCTTCCGCGATCGAAAACAGTGAGGCGGGTCCGGACTCGGGTTGAAAACCATCCCCGCCAATCGGTTCCGTGCGAACTCGGAACTCCGCCCGAGCTTAGCATCCGGCTCCCGCCGATCGGAAGCGAGGGAACGAAAAGACCGGATGCGTGGGGCCGCGTGACGGCGGAACCCCTTGGAACCGTCGCGCGAGATGCCGCAGACGATTCCAGAGAAATCGCCGAACGCGCACGGAACACCCGGTCGGCACCGATGCAGCCCGATGTCGGGTGCGAGGATCGCGCTCCCGGGTTACCGGGGGGCCTGGATGCGTTCGTGCTTGGACATGTCGAGCGCGAGCGCGGAGGCTACGAAGATCGACGAGTAGGTTCCGATCGCGACGCCGACCACCATCGCGAGCGCGAAGTCGTGGATCACCTCGCCACCGAAAATCACCAGCGACAGGGCGGCAAGGAAGGTGGTGAACGCGGTGATGATGGTCCGCGAGAGAGTCTGATTGATGCTGAGGTCCATCACGTCCGAAATCTTTTGTCCGACGTGGAGGCGCGACTGCTCCCGGATCCGGTCGAAAACGACCACGGTGTCGTTGATGGAGTAGCCGCCGATCGTGAGGAGGGCTGCCACGACCGGAATCGTGATCTCGATGTTGAGCACCGAGAAGAGCGCCAGCACCACCAGAACGTCGTGGGCCAGCGCGATCACTCCTCCGACGGCGAACCGGATCTCGAAGCGGAAGCCGACATAGGCCAGGATGAGGACGAGCGAGATCAGCACCGCCCAGAAAGCCTTCTGTCGAAGCTCGGAGCCGACGCGGGGACCGACGAGCTCTTCCCTCAGCAGCTCGCCGGACAGACCCGGCTTCTCCTTTTGGAGTGCATCGAGGAGCAGTGCAGACGGGCCCTTGTCGGCCGCCGCCGCCTCGGTATCGCTGACCGGAACTCGGACGATGAAGCTGGTGTGCTCGCGCCCGACCTCCTGAACCTCTCCCCCCTGGATGCCGATCTTGGTCAGAGTGTTCCGGATCGTTCCCGGATCGACGGACTCATTGAACTTGTATTCGATGAGGCGACCGCCGGAGAAGTCGACGCCCAGCCGGAACCCGCCGTGGACGAAGTAGGAGACGATCCCGACCGCAATGAGGGCAATGGAGAAAATGTAGGCCCGGCGACGGATCGCCATGAACGGCACATGGGTCTCGCGAATGATCTCGAACATCGCTTCTCTCACTTCTCCCCGCGACGGCAGCTCGCGTTCAGATGGACAGGTTTCGCACGGTACGCCGGGCCGTGACGAGGTCGTACACCATCCGGGTCACGAAGACCGCGGTGTAGAGGTTGGCGATGATGCCGATCCCCAGCGTCACCGCGAAGCCCTTGATCGGGCCGGTGCCGAACTGGGCGAGCACGAGCGCCGAGATCAACGTAGTCAGGTTGGAGTCCATGATCGTGCGCAGCGCGCGATCGTAACCGGCTTCGATGGCCGGACGGACCCGCTTGCCCGCACGCAGCTCCTCGCGGATGCGCTCGAAGATGAGCACGTTGGCGTCGACGGCCATTCCGATCGTGAGCACGATTCCCGCGATACCCGGCAGGGTGAGCGTTCCGCGCATCGCCGAGAGCACGCCGAAGAGGAAGAAGATGTTGAGCACGAGCCCGAGGACCGCGATCCCGCCGCTCATTCGGTAGTAGACGAGCATGAAGAGCA
>JAGQHR010000998.1 GCA_020431745.1 Candidatus Eiseniibacteriota bacterium | reverse complement strand
CCTCCATTTGACGCACGAGGACGGCGAGATCCTCGGTCACGTCACCCGCCAGGATCGCTCCCTGGGCGTCCCGCTCGACCGGAATGCGCTCGCGCACCCGTCCTTCCAGGACCCGTAGCTCGTGTTGATGGTCGCTGAGCCGTTGGAGCAGGCGCCGACTTTCGTCGAGGACGTTCTTGTGATTGATGGCCTGATTGAGCGTGGCGAGAAGGTCGATCGGCGGGCACGGTTTGGTGAGATACCGGTAGACCTCCCCGCAGTTGATCGCACGACGGGCCGTCTCGAAGTCGCAGTCTCCGGTAAGGAGGATCCGGATCACCTCGGGGTGTTCGCGGCGCAGCTGCTGCAACAGCTCGGTCCCACGCATCCCCGGCATGTGCTCGTCCACCACCACGACATCCACCGTCAGGTCGCCGAGAATCTCCAGGGCCTCGAAGGCGCTGGGCGCGATGCGAACCCGGAAGGGCTGGCGTTGGAAGTTGCGCGACATCGCGTTGAGAACGACCAGATCGTCGTCCACGAAGAGAACCGTCGGAGCGTCCACCGCAGCCTCCGTAGGTGAAGGGTCCTCGCGAGATCGAACGGCCACATCCCCGGGATCGACCCGAGGATCTCGATCGGCTTCCTCGGGACGCGCCGCGGGGGAGCCTACCGGAGCCGAGCGTTCGCCTCCTGGTCCTGCTATCGGAGGTTTCGGGCGCCTTCTCAAGGGTTCACACCTGGGGGTGCCACCCGTTTGTTTCCGGCTAAACAACCATTCGGCAATTAGTTACAGGTACTCCGCCTCACTCCGGGGATTCCCCGGATCCGGCAAGCCGCCTCGCGGGCACGTCAGGTTCCGATCGGGCGCAACTCGCCCCCGGCGAACGCAGATAAGTCCACCGTTAGCGCAGGGCGGTCGCGACCCGAGCCGGGCCCGACCGGGGACGAAACGAGAGACGGAGGGTGGAGATGATGGCGCAGATCACGATGCAGAGCGAAACGCGGAACGAGACGGTCTTTTCGACCGAGCCGTTGGAGAGCCTCGATCACCTGCTCAACGAGTCCGACACCTGCACCGAAGCCGAGATCCTCGAAGCCGTCCGGGGGTTCGTCACCGGAGACCTCACGCTAGCCCAGCTCGAAGGACTCTCCGCCGAAGAGCTCTACCGACTCGCCGATATCGGGTACGACCTGCTTTCCGAGGGCAAGCTCGAGGACGCGCGTCGCATCTTCGAGGGGCTCTACGTCTACAATCCATTCGACTCCTACTTCCACGCCGCGCTCGGGTCGGTCTATCAGCAGCAGGGACTGTTGGAAGAATCCTTCCGCCACTACGAGTCTGCGGTGCAGCTCTATGCGGAGGACCTCGCCTCCTGGGCCAACCTGGGCGAGGTCGCTCTGGAGCTCGCGGCGCGGGCGGCACACGATCCCGAGACCGCGGCCAACCATTTGCACCAGGCCCATGAGGCGTTCTCCCGGGTTCTCGCGCTGGACCCCGCCGGCACCGCCCCCTCGTCCCTGCGCGCGCGGGCCCTCGTCGCGGCCGTCGCCTCGATCGCCGCGGGACAGGGCGCCGCCTGATTCCGTCCACGCGCGAACGGAAACCACGGGTAATCAAGCCCCCCGTCCGGACCGAAAACCGGGCAGGGGGTTCTTTTTTGCCGAGTGAAGCCGAACTCTATCTCCGAGGCGGAGGACTGGCGGTAGCAGAAGCGCTCGGCTGGCTGTACTTCTTCGGCCGCGAGGTCAGTCTGTTTGCTGTCACGCGG
>JAGQHR010000997.1 GCA_020431745.1 Candidatus Eiseniibacteriota bacterium | reverse complement strand
GTTCCGGTCGTTGCGGAACGACGAACCGGCGCGCATTTTCGTGACGAATTTGGGAGACGGAGCAAGGCAACACGAGACGATCCGGGCGCTGGGCAGCCCGGCCCTGCTGCAACCCGCGTTCCTCCGTGACTCCCGTCAACGGTTTGCCAGCTGGGACGGATCGACCGCAGCCTGCATCCTCGACGACCCGCCTTCGTTCCTGGTGCTGAGCAAGGAGAACCTGGCCCGCGAGGCCGCCTGGCTCGTGAGTCGCATCGATCAGACGGGGCACATGTTGTGGCAGGCCGACACCGGGATCGCGGATCTCGATCGGGTGCTCACCACCGACCGTGCGCTGGTTTTCGGCGGCTGCGCGGACTTCTCCGAGCCGACGCGGGTGCGCCGCTACGATCTACGCGTCGTCGATCTGCGGGATGGATCGGCCGTCACGCTCCGCCTGCCGGAGGAATGACGGTCGAAGGGGGCGCTCTCAGAAGCTCCGATAGAACGACTCTCCGGCGGCAGTGAGCTTCTCGACCCACAGTTCCAGGAGGACGCGCAGCTCCGAGGCCGGATCGACCTTCGAATCCGCTTTCGGCTTCAGCTCGTCCAGCGTTTCAAACACGAAGGCATCGGGGCCGAGCTCGTGCCAGTCCCGCTGCAGATCCTTGCTGGGGTGCGATCCGTGCTCGAGCTGGAATCGCTGCCGGTTGAGGATGCCCTGAAGATCCGGTGTCGACCTCACGAGTGACCGCTGCGCCGCCTCGTTGCGGATGCGATAGATCCCGGCGGGTCGGGGCGTCTCCTTGTACAGCCGGACGAGCGCTTTGCGATCCGTCTCCATCTTCCGTCCTCCCTTGGGCTGCTTCTCCGGAGCCAAGCCCCGAATCTCGATCGATCGGAACTGAACGACGGAGAGCATGCCACAGGTCAGGAAGTCGACGCACATTTTCGGCCGTCCGAAAGCAGGGGATCGCTCAGCGTCGACGGCGCGGTTCTCGCACGCGGCTAGGGTTCGATCCCCTCGGGAATGGCTCCGCCGGGGGTGGGAGCCTCCAAGACGGTGCCCACTCCGTCCTCCGCATCTGATCGCCGGCGCATGAACGGGATCAGCGCGATCGACACCAGACCGATCAACGAGTCGATGAGGAGTGTCTTCGGGTACCCGATCCGCTCGATGGCCTTCCCCTGCCAGTTGGCGGTGTAGGTAATGACGAAGTTCGTCATCGCCATGTACGCGGTGAACTGCGTGGCCGCCACTCGCGGATTGGTCACGTCCATGAAAATGGCCGTGCGGACACCGTAGCCGAGCCCGGAGATGCCATTGTAGACGAGCACCGTGATCCAGAACGTCGAGACGAGCACGGCGGCGGGGATCGGACGATCCGGCAACTGGGGATCGACCGGCCAGATCCAACCCGCCTGGTGCATGGCCCATCCCAGCCAGAGCGTCGGAGCGGCGGTCAACGCGAGGAAGACCGCCAAGCTGAGGCGCCGGCCGAGACGATCGGAGACCCATCCTCCGCCGACGCAGAAGACGGCGAAGATGATCGTCGACCAGAGATTGAGCGAAGCCACCTGTGGATCGGTGAGCCCCAGCTCCACGGCCAGGTTCGACTGCAGCGCGAGCCCGAGCGCATAGGCGCCGGCGGGTAGGAGCGCGAACACCAGACCGACGAAGCCGCCGCGGGTGCGGAAGAACGCATGGAGGGACACCGTCACGAAGGTCGCGATCTCGGAGAAGATGCCCGGGCCGCCTCCCGAACTACCCTC